>NZ_JANMUN010000274.1:0-10348 GCF_031391665.1 Ferruginibacter sp. | reverse complement strand
GCGTTTACTGGATTGAAGTAGTAGATACCAATGGCAACCGTCTTGCAATGGGCAGGGTGGATGTTATAAGATAAAACTACTGGTAAATAATATTTTATGCCTTTTTTCAAGTCCTCCGAATTTTTTTCGGGGGACTTTTTTATTTGGTTTTGCAATTTTGGCAGATAAATAAATAGGAATGCTTTTTGCCCAACTTCCTAAAAAGAATTATTATGGGAATTATTCTGGTATCAATAATATTTATGGTGCTGGGTATGATAGTACAGTTTAGGCTTAAAAGCAAATTTACAGAATATGCAAAAATGCCAACCAGCAGTGGCTTGAGTGGAAAAGAAGTTGCCGAGAAAATGCTTAAACAAAATGGCATTTATGATGTTCAGGTTGTCTCGGTGGCCGGTTTTTTATCAGACCATTATAACCCACTTAACAAAACTGTTAATTTAAGCGCCGACGTATATGAAGGAAAGAATGTATCAGCTGCTGCAGTAGCAGCCCATGAATGTGGCCATGCTGTACAACATGCTACAGCATATTCAATGCTGATGTTAAGAAGCAGGTTAGTGCCTGCTGTAAAAATTAGCAGTAATTTATCCCAATGGGTTATAATTGCAGGATTAGGAATGTTTGGTTTTGGAGGTGGTAACACTACTGTTTTACTTATAGGCATTATTCTTTTTGCTGTAAGCACATTGTTTTCTGTAATAACATTGCCGGTTGAATTTGACGCATCGGCCAGAGCTTTAAAATGGATGGAAACTGCCAATATTACAACTAACGCTGAACATGATAAAGCAAAAGATGCCTTAAAATGGGCTGCTCTTACTTATGTGGTAGCTGCATTAGCATCTGTTGCAATGCTTTTACAATATATCTTAATTTATCAATCACGGAGCAGGGATTAATCAAAAATGATTTCATCTTTAACACTACCAACTATCAACTATATTTGTAACCATAAATAATTTTAACTACTATGGATTTTGGAAAAGAATTTCAAAAGTATGCAGTAAAGCATAAAGGAATAAGCAGTAATGTACTGGATGGTTACATAAAACATAATGTAACTAACCTTACTCCTAATATTATTGAAGAAAGACCCATGAATGTTGCTGTAATGGATGTGTACAGCAGGCTAATGATGGACAGGATAATTTTTTTAGGCTATCCTATTAGTGACGAAGTGGCTAATATTGTTACTGCACAATTACTGTTTTTAGAAAGTACTGACAGAACTCGTGATATTCAAATGTATATCAACAGCCCTGGGGGAAGCGTTTATGCAGGTTTAGGAATGTATGATACGATGCAGTTTATTACTCCTGATATTGCAACAATTTGTACAGGAATGGCAGCAAGTATGGGTGCAGTTTTAATGTGTGCAGGTGCAAAAGGGAAAAGAACAGCGCTTAAACACAGCCGTATTATGATGCACCAGCCAAGTGCAGGTGCAGGTGGGCAGGCAAGTGATATTTTAATAACGGTAAATGAAATAAAAAAAATAAAGAAAGAATTGTATGAAATAATTGCTTTTCATACAGGGCAACCTGTAGAAAAAGTAGCAACAGATTCCGACAGAGACTACTGGATGACATCAACAGAAGCAAAAGAATATGGGTTGATTGATGAGGTACTGGTAATGAATCCAAGAAAATTAAAAAAAGATAAATAATAAGGTTAAACGTTGATGGTTGAAAGTTGGCGGTAGCGTGCCGCAACTCTAAACTTCTAAACTTCTAAACACTAAACTTTTAAAAAAATGAATTTATACAGCAGAACAATAAGAAATGAAGACGAAGACGACAATCCAAAAGAATTGCCGGAAAACCCAATGGAAAAAATGATGAGCGGATGGCAGTTTGATAAAAAATTTATTGAACAGCGTAAAATATTCTTATGGGGTGTGGTGGATGATAAAAGTGCTAAGGACATAACGGCAAGGTTACTTTATTTAGAGGCCATTGATCCCGGGAAAGAGATAACTTTTTACATTAACAGCCCTGGTGGAATGGTAGTGAGCGGTATGGTTGTTTATGATACTATGCAAATGATCAGCTCTCCGGTAAGTACGGTTTGTATGGGTATGGCTGCCAGCATGGGAAGTATTTTATTAAGTGGTGGTACTAAGGGCCGCCGGTTTATTTTTCCTCATGGCGAAGTAATGATACACCAGCCAAGTGGCGGCGGACAAGGCACCAGTGCCGATTTAGAAATAATGGCTTTGCAAATTGCCAAGACTAAAGAAATGGGCGCAAAAATACTTGCTGAAAATTGCGGCCAAACTTATGAAAAAGTAATGAAAGACTTTGACAGAGATTACTGGATGGATGCAAAAGAATCTATTGCTTATGGCATTGTGGATGGCACTTTGGATAAACTATAATAATTTTTAAACTATTTTATTGATGCTGCTCTTTAAATGGAGCGGCATTTTTTATCTGCGAAAATCCGTGCAATCTCCCGAAAAAGTCGGGACAGGTGTGGCTAACCACACTTAACTTTACACAATGCAGTTTAATGAAATTATAAATGCAAAACTTAGCCAGGAAACTGACCGGCCTTTGATGAAAAAAGATCTTTTTCCGGTAAGTGAGGGGTTGCAGCATTATTTACATAATTATGGAAGGGATATTAAATTGCCCATGGTTTATAAAGATTTGCTTAACTACCGGTACGCTACTTCGTTAAAAGATAAACATGGAAAATTTACACACTGGGAAAATGCAGTGTATGATTTAAAAGAAATGGAATTTTTAAAAGAAGGGCTTATTAAAACTTATGCCATCCTTAAAACAGAAGGAAACCTTAGTTATATAAAACACCTGGATGTAGAGAGAATTGATTTTTGTGAATTTGGCAACAGTGTGCCTTTTAGAATACGCATAAAGAATAAGGTAAACGATAATTACGATCATTATTATATAAAGGCTGCTGACGCATCAAGGATTTACGGGCTTGAACTGGAGCATTTGCTTTCTCCCAACCGCATTACCTTTTTACACCATAAAAATACTTTGGTGGAAGAACATATACCAGGCATACCCGGCGATATTTTTTTACAGGATTACATGAAGCTACCGGAAACTAATAAAATACGCATAGCAAAAGAGTTTGTAAAATTTAACGAACGTTGTTTTGCAAGATTACTGGGAGACATGCGGAGCTATAATTTTGTAGTGGATATTACACCTGATATTGAAGATTATCAATACCGGCTGAGAGCGATAGATTTTGACCAGCAATGTTACGAGGGCAAAAAAAATCTTTACCTGCCACAATTTTACAAAGAGAATTTTGAATATGTAGAATTGGTTCTAAAAAGTCTGAGCTCCGAAGTTATTGAACAATATCAAACTGAAGAAAGAACCACTATGGCATACCGGGTAATAGCAAGCCGAAAGCAGTTGATGGAATTACTAAATATTATGGCCCATGATGAACTTTCGGAAAATTATAAAGTAAAAATTTTAAGGGATGAGCTGAATGAGCATTTTAAAAATAACTCTTTTTCTAAATGTAAAACCATGGGCTCCATCGTAAAAAGACAGTTAAAACAAATGCTTCAAAAGCATTTAAAACAGGTTCAGGGTATTTGAGAAGCAGAAAAAATAAGTAATTACTGGTAATGCCGCCAGTCAGTAGGCCGCTTAAGCAACATTTTTCACTATAATATTGTCTGCTTATTGACGTTCTAAATAATGCTTTTGTATATTTGCAGTCCAGCAAAAGCAACTAATAACAGCTATAATGGCAAAACAGCAAACACTACATTGTTCTTTCTGCGGCCGCAGCCGCGACGAAGTTAAAATATTAATTGCAGGGCAAGATGGTCATATTTGCGAAAATTGCGTGGAGCATGCCGAAGAAATAATTGAACAGGAGTTGGGTAATACTACCGATAATAAGCATACAAATACACCTACTCATAAACTTACTGTAAAAAAACCTGTTGAAATAAAGGCTTTTTTGGATGAATATGTTATTGGCCAGGATGATGCCAAAAAGATTTTAGCAGTGGCGGTATAAAATCACTATAAAAGATTAAATCAAAAAGTAGAAAATGATGTAGAGATTGAGAAGAGCAACATTATTATGGTAGGCGAAACAGGTACAGGAAAAACGCTATTGGCAAAATCGATTGCACGTATGCTTAACGTGCCTTTTGCAATTGTTGACGCTACGGTTTTTACAGAAGCAGGTTATGTAGGTGAAGATGTGGAAAGTATGCTGAGCCGCTTGTTACAGGCTTGTAATTACGATGTAAATGCAGCAGAAAAGGGAATTGTATTTATTGATGAGATAGATAAAATTGCCCGTAAAAGTGATAACCCTTCTATTACAAGAGACGTAAGTGGGGAAGGTGTACAGCAAGGCTTATTAAAATTGCTGGAAGGTACTGAAGTATTAGTGCCACCACAGGGTGGAAGAAAACATCCGGAACAAAAATTAATAAAAGTAAACACACAAAATATTTTATTTATCTGCGGTGGTGCTTTCGACGGGGTGGATAAAATTATTGCCCGCCGTGTTAATACCAATGCCATTGGGTTTAACGTAAATAAAGAATTGCAGGAATACCAGCACAACAACCTCTTGCATTTTGTTAATGCAGTTGACTTAAAACATTTTGGATTGATACCGGAATTGCTGGGTCGTTTACCTGTGGTTACTTATCTAAATCCATTAGATGCTGTTACGTTAAGAAGTATATTAACAGAACCAAAAAATGCTTTAATAAAACAGTTTACCCGTTTGTTTGATATTGAAGGCATCGAATTAAAATTTGAATCTGCAGTGTACGATTTTATGGTAGAGAAAGCTTTGGAATACAAATTAGGTGCCCGTGGGCTCCGCAGTATTTGCGAAAGTATTTTAACGGATGCTATGTATGAACTCCCCTCTCAAAAAGTAAAAACCTTTGAAGTAACTTTGGAATATGCCATGCGTAAATTTAGCACCAGTAAATTGAGTATGTTAAAAGTGGCTTAACACCGCTTTTTACTTTCTTCTCATTTTATATTTCTTGTTCACTTTAGGGCTGTTAAAATATTCATCCAATTCCTTTTCATTTGGGGCTTGTTCTGCAATAGGGATATCAATAAGCTGTATCTGCGTTTGCTTTAACTCATCTCTTAATTTACGGGATTTATTAAGAATATCAGGGTCACGTGAACCCACCAACCGGTTTTCTGTTAGCAGGTATTCAAGTCTTTTAATACTGCTGCGTATAAGTGTGGCCGTGTTTTGCTCATAACTGCTGTTAGGTGCTGTAGCTTCCTTTACAGGTACAAGTGCTACACCAATACTTGGCAAAATCTTTCCTGCAGTTTGTTGATTGCTATTAGGTAAAGAAGAAAAAATTGTGCCACCTAAAGCAGTAGATGCAGAAGTAAGATCAAAAGCAGTTCTGGTGCGTTTTACTTTTTTTATTTTTCTATCTACAATTCTAAAGCTGCTTTTTAGTTGTGTTATATACTTAGTTACTTCCAGATATAAATTTTCAAATTCGAGTGCCTGTTGCGGATAATTGATATTTTCCTTTACGGTAATTTCAATAAGGGCAGTATCAGATACATGAAATTTTGTCGAGCCAATAAAATACAAATTAATTTTCTTCTGCTTCTCTTTTTCATTTTCTTTTATAAAATCAAAAGGGGCAACCCAGGTAAAATCATCGCCGCAATGGGTAATATTTGTACTGGATTTAATGGCATAATTACTTATATAGTTAATGCCTTCTATTGGAAAACTCCCATTATCGCATTGCAGTTTAAAACTCAAAGTATCTCCTTCGTCAATAAAAAGGTTACTGGTAACTGTAGGTTTAATTTTAGAAGGAATAATTTCTGTACTGTAAAAGAGCATTGTAAAAAATGTATCAACTTTATCCGCAGGATTATTTAAATTTTGCACACTTAAAGGCACCCGGTATTCGTAATCGTATTTTAAACGCCCCGATAGAAAAAAAGACTTATCAACTTTTGTGGTAAGCAACCCATTATCTTTATTAATTTTTACTCCTACCGGCGAGTTTTTAATAAACCAGTAATATTGGGACATGTCTTTATTTATTTCCAGCTGATAGCGCAGCGCTGAATCTACATGTATGGTAAAGTATGGGTTAAGGTTTTTTATACGTAATGAAGCAGTATCAACGCCTGCCTGCTTTTGAATGGTATCGTATATTACCTGGCAGTATGCATTTGCTGAAATGATTACAATTGTAAATAACAGGCCGGTTTTCTTCATGATTACGTTAAGGCTTTTTTTAAAACACGAATTTAAATAAATACAGCCGTAATTAAATGCTGCGCTGTTAATACACTTATTTTTTAATAATTGTTAAGTGTGTTTATAATAACGAAATAATGAATAATTGTAAATCTTTCTCCCCAACTTTCAAACAAACGCAATTCATTTTAGGTGGTTGTTAATTTTCAATTTATTTTTACACGGTTGCATTAATTCGCTTTGATAAAAGTTGCACAATGGTATGCGGTACAAGTGAGTGACACAACGATGATGCCATGAAAAACAACTGCCCGTTTCAAAAAATAATTAAACATAATCTTCTCTGTTCCCCCTTTAGGGGATAGGGGTAAATCTCAAATAAGTAATGGTTGATGTAATATTAGGCCTGCAATGGGGCGACGAAGGAAAAGGAAAAATAGTAGATTACTTTGCTAAAAATTATGATGTGGTGGCCAGGTTTCAGGGCGGGCCAAACGCCGGGCATACTTTGTATGTGGACGGTAAAAAAATTGTGCTGCATCAAATACCCAGTGGTATTTTTCACGAAAGTAAAACTAACCTTATAGGCAACGGGGTGGTGCTGGATGCCGTTACCCTAAAAAGAGAATGCGAAAACGTAGCTGCATTTGGGGTAGATTATAAAAAGAACATGTACATCAGCGAACGTGCCCACTTAATTTTGCCTACGCACAGGGCTATTGATAAAGCCAGCGAACTAAGCAAGGGCAATGAAAAGATAGGAAGTACGTTAAAGGGCATTGGGCCGGCTTACATGGATAAGACGGGCCGCAATGGTTTAAGGGTAGGAAATTTATTAGATAAAAGTTTTACTACAGAATACATTAAGCTGCGCCTGAAGCACCAGAAAATATTAGAGAGCTTTAATTTTCAGGAAGATATTAGCGCATGGGAAGAAGAATTTTTTGAAGCCATTGAATTTTTAAAGGAATTTAAAATAGTGAATGGAGAATATTTCATTAATGACAGGATTCAGAAGGGACAAAAAATTTTAGCAGAAGGTGCACAGGGAAGTATGCTGGATGTGGACTTTGGAACATTTCCTTTTGTAACAAGCAGCAATACTATTTCGGCTGGTGTCTGTACTGGATTGGGCGTTGCGCCACAAAAAATTAAAGAGGTATTCGGCGTGTCGAAAGCATATTGTACAAGAGTGGGCAGCGGTCCATTTCCTACAGAATTAAATGATGAAACTGGCGAGTTAATAAGAAAGACTGGAAGTGAATTTGGAGCTACTACAGGAAGGCCAAGGCGTTGTGGCTGGATTGACCTGGTGGCATTGCAGTTTGCCTGCATGATTAACGGGGTTACCCAAATAATAATGACAAAATCAGATATTCTGGATAATTTAGATGAATTGAAAGTTTGTAATGGTTACAAGATTAATGGAGAGGAAAAGAATTATGTGCCATTTCAGATGAATAGAGTTAATATTGAACCGGTATACAAAAGCTTTGATGGTTGGAAAACAGATATTACCGCAATGAAAGATTTTAGTGAGCTTCCGCAGCAAATGAAAAGCTATATTGATTACCTTAATAACTTTTTAAAAGTACCGGTAAAATACATTAGTAATGGCCCCGGTAAAGAGCAAATTATAATAGCTTAAAAAAAATATTTAAAAAAGTTGCTGATATTTTTGGCAATGTAAAAAACTCGTACAAATTTTACAGTAACAACCTGTTCAATTTATGGCAATAAAATCCGAAAAAGAAAAAAAGACACCTGCAAAGAAAATTGCAGCTGCTGAAATTACATCTGCAAAAAAATCGCCAAAGAAAACTGATGACGATGATGATGACATGGAAGAAACTAAACCAGCAAAAGGGAAAAGTGCATCGAAGAAAAAAGGTAAAGAGGACGATGACGATGACGATGATGATGTTGAAGTAGCAGATGATTGGGAAAAACCCGAAGAGGAAGATGATTGGGATCCTGACTTTGATGAGTTTGATGTTCCAAAATCAAAAGGAAAAAAAGCTACCGGTAAAAAACCAGGCAAAGGCGATGATGATGATTTAAAAATGGACGATGATTTTAAAGACCTTGGTTTAGATGATTTAGGTGGCGGCGGCGGGGGTTTTGATGACGATGATGATTTTTAAAAGCCCTTAACCCCTTGCACAGCATCCTGCGGAGAAGGAGATCATAGCTTTTATAATTTAAATTTTCTTTCTGTTTTGTAAATTTCAAACAATGCGCTTTTGCAAAAATTTGAAAAGGAATAATAAAAGCCGTGAACAGAACTCCTGAAATTTTTGCGCTAAATAATTTTACTGAATTCAGAATACAAATGTTGAACTGGTCAAACCGGTTCAACGTTTTTTGTTTATTAGATAACCAGCATTATAATTTTAGTGCCCCGGCTTTTGAATGTTTGCTTGCAGTGGGAAGTAAAAAGAATATCACACTGCAAAGCGGTAATGCATTTGAAAAATTAAAACATTTTTACAAAGAAAATAATGGCTGGCTGTTTGGCCACCTCGGGTACGATTTAAAAAACGAAACAGAAAAATTATCTTCTGCCAATTTTGATGGAATAGGATTTGACGACATGCATTTTTTTGTGCCGGATGTTGTACTAAAACTTACCGAAAAAGAAGTGTATATTTTTTGTGATGATGATGCAAAGGAAATTTTTGATGCCATACAGTCCGAATCTTTAAGTATCCCTGTTAATAAGCAATCTGATCTTGATATTAAAAACAGAATTTCAAAAACAGCTTACATTGATACCATACAAAAATTAAAACAACATATTTTACGTGGCGATTGTTACGAAATAAATTTTTGCCAGGAATTTTTTGCAGAAGATGCGGTAATTGATCCGTTATATGTTTATCATAAATTGATACAGCTTTCTCCCAACCCATTTGCTGCATTATATAAATTAGATGATAAGTTTTGTATTTGCGCCAGCCCCGAACGGTATTTAAAAAAAGAAGGGAATAAAATTTTTTCTCAACCTATTAAAGGTACCAGCAAAAGGGATTTGGTTAACAAAGAAAATGATCTGCAAAACAAAAACTATTTATCTGCAAACGAAAAAGAAAAAAGTGAAAATGTAATGGTGGTAGATTTAGTGCGTAACGATTTAAGTAAAGTATGTAAAGAAGGTACCGTAAAAGTAGATGAACTGTTTGGGGTGTACAGTTTTCCGCAGGTGCATCAAATGATAAGCACTATCAGCGGCCAGGTAAAAGATAATATTGACTGGATAGATATTGTTAAAGCAACTTTCCCCATGGGGTCGATGACTGGTGCACCCAAAAAAAGAGTGATGGAATTAATTGAACATTACGAGCAAACCAAACGTGGCTTATTTTCAGGTGCCATCGGCTATATAAACCCAGATGGTGATTTTGATTTTAATGTGGTAATCCGAAGTATATTTTATAATGCTTCCACCCGTTACCTTTCTTTTAAAGCCGGTGGAGGAATAACTTTTTACAGCGATGCAGAAAAAGAGTATGAAGAGTGTTTGTTGAAAGCGGAGGCTATGAGGAAAGTGCTGGAGTAATTATTTCCCTTTCTTCTTTTCTTTTTTTGTTTTTACTGCCGGATAAAAAGTTTGATTGTTAGAAATATTATTATCGCCTAATAAAATTTGCACACACTCATTTAAGATAATATATTTATTGGCTTGAAAAAGCTGCATTTTATCTTGCGGTAAACGTAAATCGTAATTGCCGTTGTTGGTCATCATGTAATCAAACTCAGGGTTAAAGCGGTTGAACTGCAAAATATCCATGGCAAGGTTTTTAGCAATAACTATAGAATTGTATTTACCTGATATAGCTTGCGTGGCAGTAGTTTCCAATTCTTCTGGTGTAAGTTGGGGTTTAGTATCAAATGGGTTTGCACCCGGCCCGTTACTATTCATTTCGTAATTGCCATTTTGATTGCTAACAGTTGTAACGCCGCCACTGCCTTCCATAATATAATGTGTGGCAATAAAGCGCTTAACGTAAGTTCTGGATTCGGCAGGCAAATGATATTGAAGGTTCCAGAAATTACGACTGCCACTTTTTTTAATAGCACTGTACACTCTTCCCGGTCCGCCATTGTAAGCTGCCATCAC
>NZ_JANMUN010000272.1:0-33800 GCF_031391665.1 Ferruginibacter sp. | reverse complement strand
TTGCTTTTTGAAAAACATGTTTATCAAAACTGGTTAACGGGTCTTCTATTTTTGCAGGTACAGTTAACCCGTTGCCTGATGGTTCTTCTATTGCCGGGCCTGGTATATTAGCATTGGCTGTTTTTTCTACCAGCTCTTCGGATAATTCTTTTGCCTGCGGCAAACTTGTTGTGTCGGTTATTTTATCTGCCTGTTTCGTTTGTGGCGGCACAGCTCTTAATGGTGAAATAAATGTTTTTACCGGTGCAGGGTTTGCAGAGGCTATTTTTTTAGCCGTTATATTTTTTGTTACTGCTTTTTTTGCAATTGCTTTTTTAGGGGCCACTTTTTTTGGTGTGGCTTTTTTAGAAGTTGACTTTTTTATGGCTATTTTTTTTACAACGGCCTTTTTTGCAGCCGCTTTTTTAGGCATTACTTTTTTTACTGCTGTATTTTTTTTAATTGCTTTTTTTGGTGTGGCTTTTTTTGGTGTGGCTTTTTTTACTGCGGCAGCTTTTTTCTTTACCGGCACTTTAGCGCCTTTCTTTTTTGCCTGCGATAAACCAATGGCGATAGCTTGTTTGGGATTAGTTACTTTTTTGCCGGTGCTGCCGCTGCGTAGTGTTCCTTTCTCCATACGCTTTATTGCAGATTTTACTCCTTTTTGTGCTGCCTTAGAATATTTTGCCATAATTAATTTTTTAAAACCAGTATGGTTAATTATTAGTTTGTAATTAACTCACCAAAACTGTACCAGTATTAATTGCAACTCAAAAAAATAATATGGAGTTATTATGCATGAATGTTGTTGATAAAATTCCCCTGCATGAGTAAATGCTTGTGTTTTATAATTAAAATATCAATGACTGTTTATTCTTGGGTTGTATATTTTCAATTGCAGCAGCTTTTTTCTTTTCTTTTTTTGTGGAAAAAAAGAAACAAAAAAGCCACCCGAAAAAGATTACATCCCTTTTTCGGGGTGGTTCCCTGATGAGGCTTTTGTGCTACTGTTCTTCAAGATTTATAAATTGAAACAGTTTTAGTTCTTTTATTTTTTTTGCCGGTCGAATTTACTTTTGTTTGAAGATTGTATAAACTTGATAGCCCAAGGCTTAAAAGAAAAAACCCCTCAGTCGGGGTTTTTCAATGGTATTGGTTTGTTTTCATGAGTGCCGGTAAACGGGCTGCCTTTCATTGGATGGATTGGATATTGTAACACAAATATAATTTTAGCTCAGCCAATATTTTATAATAATTAATGGAAAGCTTTGTAGGTTTTGTTCTATGTTAAAAAAAGAAATTGCATAAAAAACCCCCTAATCGGGGTTTTTCATTGGAATTGATTGTTTTCTACAGGGATTAAGACTACGGTTTGGTTTTTTCTTAGGATCTGGTTAATTTTTTCTTGTGTTTCAATTAACGTTTTTTTTAAGAGGATAGATTGGATATGGATAGGTTATTTTTTAAACACAATGCAAATATAGAAAGCTGCTAAAATATTTTTTATAAAATTATGTGCTATTGCTTGTAATAATAAAGCCACATTTATTTTATGCTGCTGCAGTAAGTGTTAAAAAGGCTGGTAAAGAAACCCCGTATCGGGGTTTTTAATCGGAATTGATAGGTGCTTTGCTTTAAGGTTGGGAAAGGTTTAGTTTTCAAAAAAATAATTGACTATTTTTTCTTATGCTTTTAGTATCGCTTTTAAAGGGTTAGCGGTATTATATTGTGGTTGGAGGTATTTGCCGAAAAGGTATAAAAACAAAAAACCCCGTTTCGGGGCTTTTCATTGGAATTGATTTGTTAGTTTTCTTTAAGGTTGGGGATTACGGTCAATATAGTTTTCAAAGGATTTAGGTTCTATAATTGCTTTTGCATATTATACCACAAATTTAAAGCGCTGCTTTTTTAATTTTGTGGCCACATAAAGTAATGTGGTGTAGATATTTATCTACAAAATTAAAACTCCATTTAAGGTATTGCTACGGCATATTTAAAAAAAATGCTCATCTTTAAAATATAATCATTCGTCATTCGTCTGCATGTATAACAATGGAAGATGCAATGACCATAGCAATACCAATGGCTGCTGAACGCAACAAAAATATTACCAATACTATTAAGGCTATAAGTAACCGCCTGTTTGGGTTTATTAAGCAGCGGGTAAGCAGTAATGAAGATGCAGAAGATATTTTGCAGGATGTTTTTTACCAGTTTGCCGGCAATACCGAACCAATAGAGCAGGCAACGGCCTGGCTGTACAAAGTGGCCCGAAATAAAATTACCGACAGCTACCGCAAAAAAAAATTACCCCTTGCCGATGATATTTTAAGCAATGGTGAAACCGAAGACGACAGCTTTAACTGGAAGGAAATAATGTTTAGCGATGCTACTACCCCCGAAACGGAATACCTGCGTAATATTTTTTGGGAAGAACTTAAAGCGGCACTGGACGAACTGCCGGCAGAGCAACGGGAAGTTTTTATACAAAACGAAATTGATGGCATTGCTTTTAAAGATATAGCGGCGGCAGGCGGAGAAAGTGTGGCCACACTCATCAGCCGTAAGCGTTATGCAGTATTGCATTTAAGAAACCGGTTGAGTGTTTTAAAAGATGAATTATTAAATTATGGATGATTCCACCTGGGCACGGAAGCACAGAAAAATACATCTGTAGTGTTTTCGTAAAAATATCAGGACAAAAAATTGTAAATAAAATTATTAAAGCATGTTACAAAGACAAGAAAGCGCTAAATAAAAAAAGGATAAAAACCTCTGTGCTTCTTTGCGGCTGTGGCTAACAAAAATAAAAAAGATGAAAAAATTATGGATTAAAAAAGGGTTGATGATATTAATTTTTGGCACCCTTGCTGTATTAGTATTTGGCTTTGTGGTAATGAGTTTGTGGAATAATATTTTACCTGCAGTAATTGGTGTAAAAACAATAACATTTTTACAGGCCCTGGGTATTTTACTTTTAAGTAAGATATTATTTGGTGGCTTTGGCGGCAGGGGCGGCTGGCGGGGCAGTGCCGCCTGGAAACAAAAAATGAAACAACGTTTTGAGAATATGACACCGGAAGAAAGAGAAAAATTTAAAGCAGAGTGGAAAAATCGTTGTGGTGGCAGATGGGGAAGTTTTGACAGAAAAGATAGTGAAACAAGGGCGGTGGATTAAAAAATTGGTGGCCCTTTTACCATTCACTCATTAAAATCTGCAGTTCACACCAATAAACTTAACTAATTAAGCGCTGGCATTATATCTTACAAAAGTTTACAGTTTTTTAAATACTTTATCCCTGTTTAATAATAATCAACCAACCGATTTGTTATGAATACGTTTCAAACTAACTATTTTACCGCAGTGCCTGCAGCAGCAGGCAGTAAAAACAATATTGAAATTCTTGTTTTTAAAACTAACCTTACCGATGCCAAGCGTATTGAAGATGTGGAATCATTATTAGATGTTCATCCGCATATTATAAAATGGAATGTAGATTTAGATGACTGCGATAAGGTGCTGCGTATTGTAAGCCGCAATATTGCGGGGGCAGAAATAGAAAATATTTTGCTGAATGCAGGATATTATTGTGAGGAGTTATTTTAATTATTTTAAAAACATTCCACACTCCAGGTGCGTTGCCAGTTTTCGTTTGCAGGCAGTACATTTATTCCTTCTTTATCTTTAAACTGCTGATTAATATTAATACCATCGGCAATGCCACACCAGGGTTCTAAACAAACAAAAGGCGCATCTTTAGCTGCCCATATCCCAAAAAAAGGAAAATCATTAAATGTAAAACGCAATCCATGATCATGCTTATTACAGCCGAGTGTAATTGTATTGCTTTGCATATTTTTTAAAACAATAGCATCCTCGTAAAACAATGCTTCGTTCAATAAAAGTTTATTATTTTCTACAGGTAAAACTTCAGTAACTGCAGATACCAATCCGTCAGCCAGTTTCCAGCGCTGCAATATTTCTGCAGCGTTAAACTGTAAATAATAATCGGTGTAAATAGTATCGTTAGTTAATGGTACAGCAAATGCCGGATGTGCCCCAACAGAAAAAAGCAAGTCTTCTTTACCGCTGTTATATACTTCGTAAGTGCAGCTAATGGCTGCTGCATTTAATTTGTACCGCAGTTTTAATGTAAATGCAAAAGCATACACTTGCAGCGTTTGCTCATCTTCTGTTACTGTAAATACCGCTTCTGTATCGCTGATTTTTTCTGGCGAAAAAGTTTTATCTCTTGCAAAACCATGCCTGGGTAATTTATAGGCCTTATCGTTAAAATAATACGTATCATTTTTTAATCCTCCGACAATGGGAAATAAGACAGGGCTGTGCTTAGGCCATGCTGCAGCGCCATCCCACATGTACTCTAAATTATTTTGTTTATTTATTAAACTTTGCAGTTCGGCACCTTTGGATGCAATTACTGCACGGAGGTTTTTATTTTCTAAAATAATCATCCTGCAAAATAAATTATTGCCCGCTGATTTCGCAGATTACGCAGAAGAAATTTGGCTATGGGCTATAATGTTCTGAAAGGGATAACTTGTTCCACCAGTTCCAATCTTTTTACTATGGTATTTTTTGTAAGTAATGTTCCGGGAGATAAAACAGCATTAGCGCCAATTTTACAGTTATCCCCTGCTAATGCACCAAACTTGTTTGTATTGGTTTTTATTATTGTTCCATTATATAATACTTCAATTTGCTTATCTGCTCTTTCGTTGTAATGATTTGCGGTAACTGCACCTGCTTCAAAATTTACATTGCTGCCAATAATACTGTTACCAATAAAATTAAAATGGGCTATGGCGCTTTCGTTAAAAATTATACTGCTTTTTATTTCGCAACCGGTTCCAATTGTAACACCGTCTGCTAAAAATATTCCACCTCTTAAGTAAGCGTTGGCACCAATAAAACAATTGGTACCAATTATTGCTGGTGATTTTAAAATTGCCCCTGCTTCTATTACCGCAGTTTTATGTACAGCAATGTTATTCTCTATCTTAAAATCAGCATTACAATTTTTAAGGAACTCAATTATTGTTTCGGGCAGTTCGTTAATTATTTCCCATGGCTGTTGATGCTGCTTAAAATATTTAGAGAAGGATTTAATATAATCTTCTATTACAATCATTTTTCGTAAAATTCTATGGGTAAATCATCGGGGTCAGCAATAAAAGTAAATTTTTTTTTGGTGAATTCATCAATTCTTACCAGCTCTGCAATAATATTATGTTTACTTAATTCAACAACGGTGTCATCAATACTATCCACTTCAAAAGCAATATGGCGTAAGCCTGCAGCTTCGGGCCTGGATGGCCTTGTCGGTGTATTTGGAAATGAAAATAATTCAATTACATATTTTCCGTTTAAGGATAAATCAAGTTTATAAGAATCTCTTTCTTTACGGTAAACTTCCTGCTTAATGGTAAAACCCAATACTTTGGTGTAAAAGTTTTTGGACACTTCATAATTTTTACAAATTATGGCGATATGATGTACATGGTTTAGTTTTAACAAGGCCCTGTTTTTATTATTTGATAATTTACATATTTCTCCTGTACTGCCCTCCAACTGAATACAACGCATTTGTAATTTGCCCCAGGCTGCAATACTTAACCGTTTCCATTAACTCGGCAAATAAATTACCGTTGTTAACAGCAACTTTTTGTAAACGTTGCAGCATTTCAGCACTTTTATCTTTATGTCTTTCTTTAAAAGATTGCAATGTTGATATTTGAAATTCTTTTTCTTCTGTTGTGCTGCGTATTACTTCTGTTGGTAAAATAGTAGGGCTGCCATTTTTATTTAAAAAAGTATTTACACCAACAATAGGATATTCGCCGGTGTGTTTTAATGTTTCGTAATACAAACTTTCTTCCTGTATTTTATTGCGCTGGTACATTCTTTCCATGGCGCCTAATACACCGCCACGTTCGGTAATGCGGTTAAATTCTTCCAGCACTGCAGCTTCTACCAAATCGGTTAATTCTTCTATTAAAAAAGCGCCCTGGTTGGGGTTTTCGTTTTTTGCTGTACCCAGTTCTCTGTTAATAATTAACTGAATGGCCATGGCACGGCGTACACTTTCTTCGGTGGGTGTAGTAATAGCCTCATCGTAGGCGTTAGTATGTAAACTGTTGCAGTTATCGTAAATGGCATACAATGCCTGCAGCGTTGTTCTGATATCATTAAAATCAATTTCCTGCGCATGCAAACTTCTGCCGCTGGTTTGTATATGGTATTTTAATTTTTGGCTGCGGTCGTTGGCTTTATATTTATATTTCATTGCCTTGGCCCAAATTTTCCTGGCCACTCTTCCTATCACACTGTATTCAGGGTCCATTCCATTACTAAAAAAGAAAGATAAGTTGGGTGCAAAATCATCGATGTTCATACCACGGCTTAAATAATATTCTACATAAGTAAAACCATTAGATAAAGTGAATGCTAATTGCGTAATAGGATTAGCACCTGCCTCTGCAATATGATAACCGCTGATGCTTACACTATAAAAATTCTGCACTTTATTCGTAATAAAATATTCCTGCACATCTCCCATTAATTTTAATGCAAACTCTGTAGAAAATATACAGGTGTTTTGTGCCTGGTCTTCTTTTAAAATATCGGCCTGCACTGTTCCTCTTACAGTTGCTAATGCTTTTGCTTTTATTTTTTCATACACGTCAGCCGGCAAAACGTCCTGGCCGCTTAAGCCTAATAAACGTAAGCCAAGGCCATCATTACCTGAGGGAAGCCCAGCCTCCCCTAAATCCCCTCCTGAAGAGGGGAATTTAGACCCTGATGATTTAGGAAGTTTTGTATGATGCACCGGTTTGCCATCTACGCCTAAATACTTTGGTAATTTTTCAATGTCAAATTTTGATTCAATCAGTTTATTTACATCTCCCCGTAAATTATTTTCAATAATATATTTTTCACATTGCTGATCTATTGCGGCATTCATAAAAAATGCCAGCAGCATTGGTGCCGGGCCGTTAATGGTCATGCTTACCGATGTTTTTGCATCGCATAAATCAAAACCACTGTATAATTTTTTGGCATCATCAACCGTGGCAATACTTACACCGCTGTTACCCACTTTGCCATAAATATCAGGCCGGTGACCAGGATCTTCGCCATACAATGTAACACTGTCAAATGCTGTTGATAATCTTTTTGCCGGTTGCCCTAAACTCACATAATGAAAACGCCTGTTGGTTCTTTCGGGTCCGCCTTCGCCGGCAAACATTCTTGTAGGGTCTTCGCCTTCTCTTTTTAATGGAAACACTCCGGCGGTATAAGGAAATTCTCCCGGTACATTTTCCTGCAACTGCCATTTTAAAATATCGCCCCAGTCTTTGTATTTGGGTAAATACACTTTACTTATTTTGGTACCGCTTAAAGATTTGTACGTTAGGTCCTGTTTTATTTTTTTCCCTCTTACATCAAATTCAAAAAAATCGCCTTCGTATTGTTTTTGCAATACTGCCCATTGCTCCAATAGTTTTTTTACATCGGGGTGCAGTTTTTCTTTCAGTTCGTTGTATTTATTTTTCAGTTCGTTTGCTGGCATATACTACACTGTTATTTTCTTTTTACAGATTTTATTTTTTTAAGAAAGCGGTTTACCTCATCCTGCAATTGTTTTGCAGAGGGTAATTTATCTTTTAAATTTTTAGGTAACAATTTACTGAATGTATATTCACTTACACCAATGGGATGATTGATACTGGTGAGTGCATAATCCACTTCTATAGTATCTTTTGCGCCGCATAAAATAATTCCTATTGATGGATTATCGTGCTGCTGTCGCAGTTGTTTATTTGCCATATTTAAATAGCCGTTCATTTGCCCTGTATGCGCCATTTCAAATTCTTCCATTTTTAATTCTATTACCACATAACTCCGCAAATACAAATGATAAAAAAGTAAATCGATGAAGTGCTCTTTTTTGCCTGTAACTAATTTTACCTGCCTGCCCACAAATGCAAAGCCTGCACCCAGCTCCATAATAAATTCCTGAATGTGTTTTATAAGCTGTTGCTCCAATTCTCTTTCGTTTACAAATTCTCCCATCTGTGCAAACCTAAAAACATAAGGGTCTTTTAAAATTGAATTAGCAAGGTCGGCCTGTGGCTTAGGTAACGTTAAATGAAAGTTGGAGGCCTTTTTTGTTTTATGCTGTCGTTGGTATAAATCAGTTTCAATTTGATATTGCAATACAGTGCGGCTCCAGTTATTTTCTATTGTTTTATTAACGTACCAAAGACGTTCTTCATTGTCATTTATTTTATCCATTAATAACATATGTTGTCCCCATGGAATGTTGACCAGTACAGGATTGGAGAGATAATATATTTTATTGCTGAATTGGGCAGCAGGCTGCTGCCCAATTAGACTTTTTGATTTTTTTTGTAATTGGGCAGCGGCCCGCTGCCCAATTACGTTTTTATTATTTTTAATTAAAGCAGCCTGCTGCGTAATTAATTTTACCGGCTTTTTTTGCAATTGAGCAACGGCCTGTTGCCCAATTAATAATTCGGGATATACAGCAGCAAATTGCCGCATGTATTTTAAACTTCTTACCGAAAGGCCCTGCATGTCTGGAAACTCCTTTTGCAAATCAACAGACAGTTGTTCAATAATTTTTGCACCCCATCCTTCTGCTTCAGTTTTTTGTATTATTTGTTTACCAATATACCAATACAATATCAGCATATCGGTATTCACCTTTAGTGCAGTTTGTAAACGGCTTTGATGAATGTTAGTTTTTAACTCCACCAACCACTGATTATATTTTTTTACAGGAGTTCTCATTTTTTATCATCCATTATTTTTATTACGCCATCCAACTGATATAATTTAGTAGCAATGGCTGCCTGCTCTTTTACCCAATTGTTATATTCATTTATAGTTTCTGCAATCTCTGCTAAATAACGTACCCGTTTAGGCGGAATAATAGTTGACTGGCTTGCCGTATCTTTTACATGTGCATGATGTTCAATTTCCCCATGAAATTTTACACCGCATTTTGCTGCCACTTTTTCCATCAGCCTTTCAAACAATTCATTTACACCGGCATCGTTAAATTGTGCAGCAATGGTACCAATAATCGGCAGTTCTTCATCCTTAGCCGTCCATAAACTATGGTTGCGTTTGTATTGTTTGCGTACATCATGCAAGGCATCTAATGCGCCGGCTTTATCAAATTTATTTACGCAAACCACATCGGCATAATCCAGCATATTTATTTTTTCCAGTTGCGAAGCGGCGCCATACTCCGGCGTCATCACATACATACTTACATCGCAGTAATCTAAAATACTGGCATCACTTTGCCCCACACCGGCACTTTCTAAAATTATAAAATCATATTTGGCAGCTTTACAAATATCAATCGCTTCCTGTACATATTTGCTTAATGCTTTTTCACTTTCTCTTGTGGCAAGGCTTCGCATGTATGCCCTTGGCGATGAGATCGCATTCATTCTTATTCTGTCTCCCAGTAAAGCGCCGCCAGTTTTTTTCTTGCTTGGATCAACAGAAATTACGGCGATGGTTTTATCGGTATAATTATTTAAAAAACGACGAACGATTTCATCAGTTACAGAAGATTTTCCTGCACCACCCGTTCCGGTAATACCCAACACTGGAATAGTCTTCTCAGTCGTCTGTTGTCCATCGTCAGTCATCTGCACTCCATTCTCTACATTCGTTATTTGTCTTGCAATTTTTCTTACATCATGTATTTCACCAAGCGTCATAGCATTTTTATAATTGCCGTTTCCGCTCAATTCAAAATCGCACTGAATAATTACATCTTCAATCATTCCTTCCAACCCCATTCTTCTGCCATCATCAGGGCTGTAAATTTTTGTAATGCCGTAATTATGCAACTCTTCAATTTCAGATGGAAGAATAGTTCCGCCACCACCACCAAAAATTTTTATGTGGCCACAACCATTTTGCTCCAGCAAATCTTTCATGTATTTAAAAAACTCTACATGTCCGCCCTGGTAACTGGTAATGGCAATGCCCTGCACATCTTCTTCAATGGCGCACTCCACAATTTCAAGCACACTTCTATTGTGGCCCAAATGAATAATTTCGGCACCCTTGGCCTGCATAATGCGGCGCATAATATTTATGGCAGCGTCATGGCCATCAAATAAACTGGCAGCGGTTACAATTCTAACTTTATTTTTTAATATAAGACTCATAAAATATTAGCCCCACTTATCCTCCCCCAAGGGAAGGGAAATGGAGAAGATTGTTTGGAAGATTATGTTTTATATTTTTAAAACAGGTTCTGTTACTCTATTATATTTAAATCTATTTTATTGCTCTTCTTCGCTTCTTGCTTCTCCATTTCCTCACCTTTCAGGGGAGATAGAGGGGGCTGCAAATTTACCCATAAAACATCTTACAAAAATAACAAGCGTTAGTTTTTAGATGAATGTTTGTTTAAAGTAAAAAGTTTTGGTAAATCAAGCAATAAAGCGGCAGAAAAATTAAATGCCCTGTAATCTACAAAAAGGCGGCTCATTAAAACTGACATGCCCGTTTGAAACTCCAGCTGAACACCGGGTAATTTTTTAAACCCAAATGTGTTTACAATTGAAGGCTCCCAAAAAAATCTTGGCCTGTAAGAAAGGCTGTCTAATTTATAATTATCTAATTCCGTGGCAGAATAATCAGTAGTAATATTTTTAAAATAAATTGTACTAAACCTGGATGAAAGGGAAGCAGCAAAACTCTTTTTACCTCTTATCATTAATGCTGGCTGTATAAATATTTTGGTAATATTCATAGTGTGATAGCGGTTTCGGTACACATTACTTTGATCTTTACCATTATCGGTAAAGCTAAAATTACCAAAGCCAATGCCTGCAAAAATTTGCACTGCCGCTTTCTTATTATCATTTAGCGTTTTAAAATACCCGGTACCAATTTCAGTAAGGTTTCGTTTATAATTAATAACAGTACTGTCCAGCACATTACTGTCAAAATCGCCGGCATTTCTTTCTTTACGGTTAAAATAATTTACCTGTATTGCCCAGTGGTTGGTAAACGCATACGCCGCCTGTACATCGTAGCCACGGGCTTTTCCTTTAGTGGATACATTTTCTTTTACCCTGTTATCTGCAAAATTTACGGAGTAATTAAATGCCAGTTTACTATCGCCTTTTTTTGTAAGCACCGGTACATTATGTGCAGATGGGCTGTAGGCATACCGTGGTGTATAGCACGAAGAAAGCAATTGACAAAATACAATTGATAATAAAAACAGGTATGCAGTTTTATTTTTCAATCAACTCATTTTAAAAGTGAGTGCGGCAAAATCTTCAATACTTAGCGCTTCGGCACGTTTAGTAAAAATTTCGTGTTGCAGTTCTTCGGCAGTAAATAAACTTTTTACAGCATTGCGTAATGTTTTTCTTCTTTGGTTAAAAGCGGTTTTTACCAATACCCAATAAGCCCTGTCGCTTTTAACTTTTAATGGTTCAGCTCTTCTTATTAATTTTATTACACCGCTCTGCACTTTTGGTGGCGGGTTAAAACATTCGTTGCCTACATCAAATAAATATTCTACATTATAATAAGCCTGTACCAAAACACTTAAAACACCATATACTTTACTGCCTTCTTTGCTGGCTGCCCTTTGCGCCACCTCTTTTTGAAACATGCCAATTACACAAGGCACTTCATCTTTCCATTCTAATATTTTAAAAAGTATTTGTGTTGATATGTTGTAAGGGAAATTTCCAATTACGGTAAACGGTTCGTCAAAAGGTTTATCAATATCTAAAAAACTTTTATGAATAATTTTATCTTTTAACAGGGGATATTTTTGAAGCAGGTAATCTACTTTTTCCTCATCTAATTCTACTGCTTTAAAATTAACACCCGGCAGGTTAATTAAATGCTTAGTTAATGCGCCTGCACCGGGGCCAACTTCCAGCAAATTGGTAAAGGATTCTTTTTTTACAGCATCGATTATTTTTTGAATAATAATTTCATCTTTTAAAAAATGCTGCCCCAATGATTTTTTTAATGTGTACATTAAAACAAAAGTAGCATTTAATAACCTGATGTGGCTTACAAGGTGGTAATAAAAAATGCCCCGAAAAATTTCGGGGCATAAGCTTTTACTATCAGTATAAATTAAACCTTATTTTGTTAATATAAATTTTTGATTAACCAGTTCGTTATTTACAAACAGCATTACTGTATATATTCCTGCGGCATATTTAGCAAGCCCATACAATTGCGTAGTGTTGTAACCTTTGGCAGCTTTTTGCTTTTGCACCATTACTGTTTTGCCGGTATAATCAACTAAACTTATCATTACTTCCGATTCCTTCTCAACAAAGAATTTTATTGAAACATACTCTTTAGCAGGGTTTGGTGCAATACTTACAGCTATTTTATTTGGATTTAACCGTACCACTAATATGTTGCTGTATTTTACTCCGCCTGTTATTGCAATTACTTTAAGCCTGTAAAAAATAATATCGCTGTTGATGCCATCAATATTGTTGATATAATTAAACCCTTGCTGCTCATTTAATTTTACTGCATCGGTTACTGTTCCAACATGGGTATAATTGATATTATCAACGCTTCTTTCAATTTCAAAGCGATCTACATCAATCCCTGTTAGTACACTCCAGTTAAGTACTACCTGATTATTTTGCGGTATGCCTGCAAAACTGAGGAACTCAACGGGAAGTACCATACCTACAAAACGCCAATCCCTGTCTATTTGACCAGGCGTTTTCTTTTGAACCGGCGCTCTTGTTCCGGGCATAACATCCCCAATTAAACTACCCCCATTACCCATTCTGTAAGATGTGCCTTTAATATTAAGTACAGAATTTAAAGAGTCGAAGCGGTTATCTAAACCATCGCCATCTGTATCAGCTCCTGTTAAAGTAACCAGGTCGTCTAAATAGCCATTAAGGTTATAATCATTACCCTCTATTATATCAGGTTGTCCATCCGCATCGGTATCTAAATCTTTATAATCGGGTATGCCATCGCCATCATGATCGTAAACGAATATGCCGGAACCACCAAAGCCGGCAACATTATCGTAAGTATTTACCAGTCCATCGCCATCTGTATCTGTTATAACCGGCAGTAAATATCCAACAGTTGACATGCCTTCTATGTTATCACAAATACCATCATCATCTGCATCAATATCTAAATAATCGGGGTTACCACTACCATCAGTATTTATAAGAATTAATGAACCCATTGCCGAAACTGAAACAGACCAACCATTATTCGCAATCAGGCCATCCACAATACCGTTAAAGTTAGCATCCGGTAAACCGGCTTCTATCACATCAAGTATGCCGTCGCAATCGCTATCTATATCATATGCGTTGGGCCTGAAATCTCTGTCTAAATTTTTATTAGGATAATTATCTGCTCTTCCATCTACAGGCAAAAGATCGACACCGGTTTTTAAAAGCCCGGTTATATTAACATCGTTATCACTTATACCATCGCTGTTGGCATCTGTAAATCCGTCAATAACACCATTATTGTTGGTATCTGTACCCATAATTTCCATTACATCAGGAATGCCATCGTTATCGCTATCGGTATCTAAATAATTGGGGATAGCGTCTGTATCAAAATTCTGTGGCCCAAGGCCCACATTAGATCCGTTTACACCTGTATTATTGGCATCAACATTTTGAGAAAAGCCATCATTATCTGTATCAATATAATTATCAATAATACCATCACCATTAGTATCCACTCCGTAAGATTCCACCACATCCGGAATAGCATCATTATCACTATCCAGGTCGTACTGGTTGGGGATACCGTCTTTATCTTTATCTGCATTATCGTTTACACCGTCTCCGTTAGTATCAACAAAACCAGGGAAACCGGTATCGTAAAAATTAGGAATACCATCATTATCCGAATCTGCACCGTAATCAAAATTATCATTTACATTATCAAAATTATTATCCACATAACCCGGGTATGCTGCGTCATTCCAGTTAGGAATACCGTTACCGTTAGCATCAAGTAAAGAAAGCGGATTATTAAATTCAACATAATCGGGAATACCATCGTTATCATCATCAATATCCGGGCAACCTGTTATTATTACTGCAATTCTTGCTGTGTCGGAACAGCCTGCACCATTGGAGAAATAGGCCCAGTAAATTCCTGTAGCGGTTACCGGGTTATATTGATTATAAATATTAGCAGGTATAAAAGGTTTTGCAGAATAAAAAGTATAACCTGCATACTTTGCAAAGGGCAGTGTAACAGAAAAATTATTACAGCTGTTTACCAGCACTGTATCCTTTGGCGTAAAACACGGGCCAATAACGGTATTAATTACCGGTCCTTTTACAATACATCCCGATGTACTTACACCACTTGAATCATACAATACCGCAAGTGATGTTTTACCTCTGTAATCAATTCTTGCACTATTTTGTACCGGCCCGATACAGGATAAAATACCGCATGAGGATGCGGTAACCACATCAAACTGAACATTACCACTTACGCCAATACCCACATTACCGCCAGTTACTGCATTAGCACCTGTACCTACTCTAAACACTACCCTGTTATTGGTAACATCATATTCAGCCTGATCATCTAATGATGCGTTAGTTTTTAGTACGCCGTTTATTCTGATACTTCCCGGTAAAAAAGTTGTACCAGCAGGTATATTATCTAGAATAACTGTATTGGTACTCGAATCATTACCCACATTACTGTAATTGATCTGATAGCGCAAAATATCTCCCGGCACCAATGTGCCACCGTTTACATCAGTTGCTGTTTTATCAAAAATAAATGACGGGTTATAAATAGAGATTGAAGTGGTTACGCAATGTAAAAAATAGTTTTCGCTTGGGGAACTGAAGCGGATACTGGCTGATGTTTGAGAATTACCCAATACAGCATTACCTGCATTAGGCACATCAATAAGATCCACATCATAACCCAGTGTATTTAAATGTGCTGGGTTACGTGTAATTACCGAAACCCCTTTATTGGTAATGGTACTGTTCCACATATCATTTAAGTTAGCGGTAGCACTGGGGGTTTGGCTGGTATATGTTCCTATAAGAGGGTTTGAATTCTGTTTAAATGAATATTCATCTGTAGAAACACGGTCGCCATCATAAACTACAGTACCCAGTTCGCAACTAACAGGCCCGGATGGGGGCGTTAAAAATCCTGTTACCGGAATATGCAATGCCGGGTCGCCACCATTCATAATTGCAGAGCCGTCAAAAACTGTTAAATTTCTTGGCTGTAAACTAGGGTTTGAATAAGCCACTACAATGGCCCAGCCTCCTGAACCATTAATAATACCTAATGGCCCCACCACATCGCCAATGGTGTAAGTACCATTGGGGTTTGTAGTGTTTATTAATGAAGTAATATCTATAAAACAACGGTAACCTGTATGCGGTAAACCTGTTACTAGTGTTCCATCATGATAATCTGTTTGAGTAGATGTAAGTGTGGTGTAAGTTGCTGCGCCGGGTATTTTAATTTTTACATTTGTTTCTCCAACTCTCCATGTAACATTCGTTCCGTTTGTACCCTGCGATGCACCCCAGTATAAACCTGCAAATAAAACCTGCGAACAACTGGGAAGATTAAGATCGGCACTGGTGGAACTAAAAGTTCCATTATTATTTATACCCAGTACCTGCATATCAAAAGACATGTTGTTTGATGTGTTGGTACGCAAATGCACTTCTACTGCAATGGTATTATTACCAGCAGTAAAAAAAGCAGGACTTAAATTAAAAGTAAAATTTTCTGCAGCACCAACAGCAATATCTGCTGATGCAAGCGTGGCAAAAGCAGGTACACCTGCAGGCATATTATCTCTTGCTCTTTCTACTCCATTTATATAAATAACAATTCCATCATTTCGCTGCACATTTAATTGTATACTTTGAAAAGTGGTGCTTAATTCTGCGGCTGTAAAGTTTACTGTATTTCTAAAATAATAAGCGGTGTATTTAACTACTGCACCAGGTGTGCAGCTTGTTGCTGCGGCACTGCTTTTTAAGCAGGTTGCCTGGCCTGAATTATAGCCGTATTTACCGCCACCTGCTACGGGCAAAGCTCCCACATTCCAGGCTGCAGGCATTATATATGCAGGTTGCTTCCAATCGGTAAGTGCTGGGCTATTTGCCGGTGCTGCCGCTTGAGTATGATAATTCCAGATACTTCCAAAAGGTAACTTAATTGCAGGTGCAGGGTTATCTATATCAATATAAATAGCAGGTTTGCCATTATTAACTGAAGTACCTCCCGGAGGCGCTTCGGTTGTAATACCACCTGTAGAGCTTATGATATTATTTGCAGTATAAACAATGTTTCCTCTTACAGAAGCATTATAATACCTTGGTGTAAAAGGTCGCAGTACCTGTGCATTACTTTCATAAATATAAAAGGCTATTACACCAATTAATGTTAGTACAACTTTTTTCATAAGGATTGGATTTAAAAAAATTCATAGGTCTGGGGTTATTATAGGGTTTAGATAAAAAGTTTTTAAACCTCTTTTATATATTTTACTGAGCTATTACTTTATTAGTTATTTTTTTGCCACCCGAATTGGTCATTGCTAAAATACAAATATCAATGCACTGGTTTACACCGGCACAATTGAATACATAATTATTAATGAGTATTTTTTTTGTTGCAGATAAATTTTTCATAGTTGGATTTGTTTGGGTTTATGTAAGCAGGGCTTAAACTATAAACTTAAAACGTACTTAAAAATAATACAAATTATTTTTTTATCCTAATGCAACAGCGTAGTTTTTTTTCTAAAAACGAAGTAGATAAACAGCAATATTTTAAATAAAATTTATAATGTGCTGATAAGTTTACAGTTAGGGATAAAGTAATTTTTTGGTATATCAATTTAAAAAAATAGAGTAAAAACCCGTAAACCGGCTGTGAGTTTTGTAGCCCAATTGCAGAGGCTACTATATAAGCAAACTGCCTCTTTTTTCAAAGAGGCAGTTTGCTTATTATTTATTTCTTAGGTAGTATTATCTGCCCAATATTAATTTTTGAGTTACTATTTCGTCATTTGCAAAAATCTGGATAGAGTAAACACCTGCTGTAAATTTAGAAAGACCATTTAACAGAATTGTATTATTACCTCTGTTTACTTTTTGCTTTTGAATAAGTACAGTTTTACCTAAATTATCTAATAACCTGATGATGACTTCTGATTCTTTTGCAACAAAAAACCTCATAGAAACATAATCATTTGCAGGGTTAGGCAGCATACTTACCGGCGTTTTAGTTTGGTTTTTTCGTACAGCCAGCACATTACTGTATTTTATTTCTCCAGCTTTACCAACAACTTTCAGCCTGTAATAAATCACTTCATTATTTAAGCCGCTAATATCATCAGTATAGGCAAAGCTCTGTTGCTCATTTAACTTTACTGCATCTGTTACAATACCTACTTTGGTGTAAGTTGTATTATCCAAACTTCTTTCAATTTCAAAACGTTCTACTTCTTTGGTTGTTATTACACTCCAGCTAAGTAACACTTGTACATTTTGAAGTGAACCTGAAATATTCAGGAATTGTACAGGAAGTACAACACCAACTGAACGCCAGTCTCTGTCTGATTGTGCTACAGTTTTCTTTTGCACAGGTGCTTTCGTGCCGGGTGCAGCATCTCCTGATGTTGAACCACCAGTACCCATATTGTAAGAAGTACCCTTAATATTTGTAACTGAATTTAAAGAATCGAAACGGTTATCTAAACCATCGCCATCGGTATCAAGCCCTGTTAAGGTTACCAAATCATCCGACATGCCATTTAAATTAAAATCGTTTCCTTCTACAATATCTAAAATACCATCACTATCAGTATCAAGATCAAGATAATCGGGAATGCCGTCTCCATCATGGTCATAAACAAATATACCAGAACCTCCAAAACCTGATACGTTATCATAATGATTTACTAATCCATCACCATCGGTATCTGTTGCAGCTATTGGCCGTATATATCCTGCAGTTGACATCCCTTCAATATTATCAGGAATACCATCATCATCTGAGTCTATGTCTAAATAATCTCTATTACCAATACCATCCGTATTTCTTAAATTTAGTGCAGGCATTGCCGATACGGTTGTTGACCAGCCATTAGCACCAATTGCTCCATCAGCGATACCGTCAAGATTGACATCTGGTAAACCTGCTTCTATCACATCTACTATTCCGTCGCCATCACTGTCCATATCATAAGAATTAGGCCTGAAATCTCTGTCTAAATTTTTATTTGGATAGCTGTCCGCTTTTCCATCAGCATTTATATCGGCACCAGTTTGTATTAGTGCTGTGCCATTAATATAACTATCATGCATTCCGTCGTTGTTGGCATCTGTAAAGCCATCAATAATACCATTATTATTTGTATCGGGGCCGCCTGCTTCTACTACATCCGGTATACCATCGTTATCACTATCCAAGTCAAGAAAATTAGCTACAGCATCTCCATCTAAATTTGGCAGGGCTAAACCCAAGCCTGTATTATTTGCACCTGTATTATTAGCATCAACACTTTGTGTTAAACCATCACCGTCTGTATCACTAAAGCTATCAATCCTTCCATCTCCATCTGTATCTGCACCATAAGCTTCTACTACATCTGTTATGCCATCATTATCACTATCAAGATCAAGCATATTAATTTTACCATCTTTATCGG
This sequence comes from Ferruginibacter sp., assembly GCF_031391665.1. Taxonomy (GTDB): domain Bacteria; phylum Bacteroidota; class Bacteroidia; order Chitinophagales; family Chitinophagaceae; genus Ferruginibacter. Next base: position 15,039 of record NZ_JANMUN010000272.1, on the reverse strand, counting down.
TATCAAACCTATCGTCTATACCGTCTGCGTTAGTATCAATCCGTCCCGGAAAAGTAGGGTCTGAATAATTTGGAATACCATCGTTATCAGCATCCCCATCGGCCTGAAAATTATCATTAATAAAATCGTTATTATTATCTACATACCCTGCATAAGATGGGTCGTAAGCATTAATAACGCCATTACTATTTGCATCAGCAAAAGATGCAGCCATATTACTTTCCACAAAATCAGGAATACCATCTTTATCTTTATCTATATCGCAGGATATAGTAACGGTAACAGGTTGATCAGTTGTTGTGTTACAATCTCCTTCTGCCCTTACATAATAAATAGTAGTAACTAACGGAGTAACACTAATAGTAGTTCCAGTTCCAACTAATGTACCACCCGGGCTTCCTGTGTACCATCTCCAACTGGCACCGGCACCTAAACTTCCACCTACTGCTGATAGTGATACAGATATGCCCGGGCAAATATTATTTTTATTTCTTGATGCACTTGTTGCAGCAACAGACGAAACTTTACCAGGCAATAAAATGCCGGGAGAAATATAACGGCAGTTTGTATTACTTATATTTCCTGTAGCAGCTATGATTACACGATAATATTTACCGGTATCACCCGCTGCTATAGCTGGTATAGTATATGTTGATGAAATGGCTCCAATAATATCTGTCCATGGGCCAGATGCAGATGTACCTACCTGCCATTGATAATCTTTTGTACCCGGCAATGCTGATGGATCACTTAATGATGAATTAAATGTTGTTGAACTTCCAACACATCCTGCACTAACTGCACTTACATTTACTACCGGTAAGGCATCACAATTACCAAATTGAATATCATCAATAGCTATATCATTACCACAACCTCCCGGAGCATCGTTAATAAGTTCCAGAATTATATTAGTATAAGACACAGGCGCAAGAAACTTCAAGCCATATTGCTGCCATACAGTTCCGGGAATACTGGTTGTAGAAACATCTGTAATAATTAAACCTGATACACCGTCTCTCAATCTTATTTTTAATTGTGGATATTTAAATCCACCAAAGGCATTACATTTAGTTTGATAGGTGGCATTACCTACAAAGGCTGCATAAAATGATAACGAGTATTCCTGGTTAGCACAAAGTGAAGATTGAAAAGTACCTCTGTACATTACCTGATTGGCGGCATCGGCATTTACAATTAACATTCTGCCATTGGCATTACCAGTATGATCTGTAAAACTTAAAAAATCGGTTGTGTTTGCATTTTGTACATTATTAGTAATGGTATAGGTTTCTACAGGTATGGGTTGTGTAACACTGCTTGTGTATAAAGTTGTACCAGTTGGAAATAGTACTCCACTGCCAATTACAGGAGCAGGTATTACATTTGTAAGCCCTGTACCAGTTCCAAAATCCTGAGAATACAAAATATTAGTTAACGCTGAGCATGGTGGTGTTTGAGCTGCAACTGAAATAAGTAACGGTGTTGGTTGCCCTTCTCCAATATCATCAGGTTTATCATTTGAATTTAAATCTGGGATACTGCCATTGGTTGATGAATCTCTGAGATTATCACCAAACAAGCCAACACCAGTAACAACAGCCTGGTTATTATAAACAATACCCGGTTGAATATTAGAGATTCTGCAGGTTATTTGCAGGGTTATTGTATTTAGTCCGGGTCTGTTTGATAAGGTTGACCCTGGTGTTAACAAATTAAAATTCCCTAGTGTTCTACCATTATATAATGGGTTTTGAGTAATCCCTGCAGGGGCAATAAAAGATGTAATAGACCCACTGATTGCATTAAAAGGGCCGTTAATTTTATTAAGTGTGTCATACGCCTGTACGCTAGTTACAGGAGTGCCGCCGTAATTTTTTATTACCACTTCATAAACTACATCATAAATTTGAGAACCAACCGGATTTTCAGTTGCAGAAATTAATCTTTTAGCTGCCCCAATTCCTGAAGTTATGTTTGTCATATCTGCAGAAGTAAAAAGGCTTGCAACAGGCCCTGCGCTATAAGTAATGGCGGATTGGGCCCCGGTTAAAATATCAAATTCTTTGTAAGTACTGTTGCAGGCGGTGCTTGATCTAACACTGCCTACTAATTTACCATCCGAGTAAGAAAGACCTACAAGATTACTACCCGTCGGAAAAATAAGCGTATCTATATAAGTAGCAACAAGTGGAATTGCAGTATTGTAATCTTTCCAGTTTACTGTACAATACTTATTATCAAACGCAACAAGCAATTGCCCGCTTGGCGTCATTACCACATCGCCGTTTTGTTTATAAATATATCTTGATCCATAGTTAATTGGTTTTGAAATACCCAGGGTGCCGGTTGTAAAATTCACCTCCTGAAGCTCCATTTTAAAAATACCCACATTTTTAAACCAAATACTACCATTTGCATCATAAGCACGTACAAATTTTGCATCAAAGGCTGTACCATCATAATAACAAATTGCCGGATTGCCGTTTGCAATTATTAAAGAAGCATATTGACCCTGATTACCTGTTGCCTCTCCCGTAAAAGCTGTACCCCATGCGGCACCATTTACATCTGTTGCCCTTACGAACTTTACATCAAAACCAGTACCGTCGTAATAAGCAATGCCGGGGTTACCGTTTACAACTGCCATTGAAGTGTACTGACCCGAGTTGCCGGCAGCTGCAACAATTACACCTGCACCCCATGTGGCACCATTAACATCAGTGGCACGTACATACTTTAAGTCCTGGTTACTTCCGTGATAATAAGAAATGGCAGGGTTGCCATTTACAACTACCAATGAAGTAAATTGTCCTACGGTATTGGTTGCTTCAACAACAACAGGTGCTGCCCATCCTGCACCGTTTGCATCTGAAGATCTTATATATACTAAATCAGCATTGGTAACATCATAATAAGATATTGCAGGATTACCGTTTATTACTGTAAGTGAAGTATGTTGTCCCACATTATTAGCATTTGCAAATGCAACCGGCGCACCCCAAGCTGCTCCATTAGCATCAGCAGCACGTACATATCTTAAGTCTCCATTTGTTACATCGTAATAGGATATTGCAGGATTTCCGTTTATAATTTTTAAAGAAGTAAACTGACCAATATTATTTGTTGCTTCAACTGTTACGGGTGTACCCCATGCCGTTCCGTTGGCATCAGTTGCTCTTACATATTTTAAATCCCCGTTAGTAACATCATAATATGAAATAGCCGGATTACCATTAACAATAATCATCGATGCGTACTGGCCCACATCGCCTGCAGTGCTGACAGAAACAGGTGTTCCCCAGGCCTGACCGCTTGCATCGTTAGAACGTACAAATTTTAAATCTAACCCGGTAGCATCATAATATGCCATTGCGGGAATACCATTAACAACGGCTCCAGAAGTAAACTGACCCACATTACCAGTTGCATCAGTATTAATTGGAGGATAACCTGTAGTATCTACAAAATTAATTTGATAGCCTAAACCCGTTGCCGGATCAAACTCCACACCTGCTACAAACTGATTGGTAAATGTTCTGAAAACAGGAGCGCTTGCAACAGGGCAGGTATTGGGTAACCATCTAAAAGTATAAGATGAAAATATCCCAGCTGTACTCCTGATTTGAGTAAAATAAAGATTGCCATCAAAAGGGCTAAAAGAAATAGTGGCTAAATTATCGCTAAAACCCGGAAATGCCAATGAGGGCTTACAATTTGAGCGGTGTGTAATAACATTTGAAGTAGAGTTATAATCAAAATACTTTACCGAATCACTTGATGAACTATTACAAGGATTACCGATACCGATAGGTATTGCAACAGTAGCTTTTTGAGCACTTGCCGTGGTAAAGCTGGCAATTAAACTTACAAAGCAAATTACTCTGCCAAGGGTTTTCAATGATAAGGTGTAAAAATTTTTCATTGTACGGGATTTATTTTTATTCTAACTCAACTGTCTTACCGGATAATTACAATTTGCCTGGTATAAGTTTCAGCATTTGCTTTTTGTATTTCTACAAAATAATTTCCAACGCCGAGATCTTCTACCGATATTTTTAAATTGTTATTATTTGTAAATGATTGATTCATTATTTTTTTCACCACTCTTCCTGTTGCATCGTGTATAATTATGTCTGCATTTCCTTTAACTCCAGAACCAGTAATAACGATATAGCTTTTAGCTGGGTTTGGTGTAATGGTATAATAATAATCGGCTTTGTTTTCTATATTGATTGTTTTACTGTAAATAAAAGAACCGTCTTTTTGTACTACTTTAATTCTGTAATAACCTGTGCCATTTAAAATATTAAAATCAACATACGAAAATTCAATACGGTTAGGATTGTCAATTGCTTTGATAGTACTAAGTTTTTCAAAACTAACACCGTCAGCGCTTCTCTCAATTTCAAAAGATGAATACTCATGTGAGTTATTGATATTCCAGTTTAAATTAGCTTTATTATTTTCTTTAATACCCGTAAATGTTAACACCTCAGCCGACAGTACCGCAGTTTTTGCAGGTGCAGCCGCTGTTGCTATTGCCTGGCTGCGGCTGTCGAAAACAAGTGTGGTTGGTACAAAAGATAAATTAAATTGAAGCACATTTGAACTTGCAGGTGTTAGTACGCCATTATTTACATAATGGTGAACACCGGCCTGATCGTAAATAATAACTGTAGTATCCATTGAGGCCAAACTGCCTTTAATACGCAACGCTATGGGTATATCAAAATGAGAAAGCGGAGAATTTTGAGGTGTTTGAGCACCAAGATTTATAATGATATTGGTACCTGAATTATTCCATTTTACAGAGTTGTACCTGGCATAACCTGTATTATAAATCCATTGATTAAAAAATGTAGTTAGGTTTAAGCCAGAAGTTGCTTCCATGTGGCGCTTAACATCTGCCGTAAAACTATTACCGTTGCTTAATAATGGGTCGGTTTGATAATTTCTTAATGCCTGAAAAAATTTGGTATCACCCAATAGTGTACGCAGCATAGTAATAATCATGCCGCCTCTGTCGTAAATATAAACAGATGGGGTAAATATGGTAAGAATTGAAGAAGTGTCTGTTACATAAGTTGCCTGTACGTTAGCACCAATAGTTGCTGTTTTTTTAGCTGTTCTCCATGTAGAATCAGTAACGCCTACTGATGTTGCAATAGCCGGATTAAACTCTAAAAGCAATGCTTCACTGTAATCTGCAAAACTTTCGTTCACCCATATATCGTGCCAGCTGCCGCAAGTAACGCTTGCCCCCCACCATTGATGCGCCAGTTCATGTGCAAGTACGTCCCAGTCTGTGGTTGCATTATATACACCCGGATTTTCGCCGCTAAAAGTATTGTGCTCCATCCCTCCACCAAAACCAAAAGTATAATTACCGTATTTTTCATTTTTAAAAGGATAATCACTAAATAATGTACTGTAAGTGGTGAGCATTAATTTAACCCTGTTTAAAGCAGTTTGCGCCGCAGCTGTATTAGTTTCTGGAAAAAGATAATTATAATAAGGTGTTTTAGTACCTCCAATAAGTACTGTATCTGCAATGGTTGGGTATTGTACATAATTGGCTACAGCAGTGGCTACCTGGTAGGCTGCAATTGGGTAGCGCTCTTTCCAATAAGTTCTTACTTCTGTTGCCGAAGTTATCTCATAAACCAAAGCTCCGTTTCCGGCAGTTTTAAAATTTAATGGTGTACTTATAATCATATCCATCGAATCTGCCTTATCATTTACTACAAAAGATTTACAAGGCCACCAGCTAAAGGAAGAATAAGGTTCTGATAAGGTATAAACATAATTTCTTACCGGAGCAGAGCTATGGGTAGATTTTACAAAACCAGTTCCGCCACTAAAACCTGCAATTGTTGGAGGAACCCCTTTATAAAAAATAGATACAGAATCTACTGTTCCACTAACAGGAATATTTGGAATTGTAATTGCAATAAGATCGGCAGTTGCCCTGCTGATATTACCGGCTGCTAATTTAGCGCCGTGATAATATACAGAGTCACTGGCTAAAGCTGTTGCCATATCAAAATTGGCTACACTAAAGTTTGCCTGCAAAGTTTTAAAATAAATGGTAACCTTTCCTTTTATGTATTTGCCTATAGAAGTATCAGGATTAATGCGAAGTTCAAGCCTGTAATATTTTACATCATAATTTGTACCGGTACCGGGCACCATCATGGCTGCCTGATCTTTACCACTTATGGCTGCGGTTATTTTATTTTCAACTGCTTTGTAATGTGCTGCTTTTTCCGGAGAAAGATTCGACTTCTGCTCATTACCAGCATTATCCTGGTCGGCAAGAATTTGATTGTTAATAAAAAGATCGTTGCCAAATGTAAAGCCATTAGAGCCTTTAACTTGAGCAGTAGAAATTTTACATAATAGTACGAACAATACTATAAATGAGTAATGTTTTTTCATAACCTGGATTAGATTTACTGGTTTAACTGGATATTAGATATGCTTCAAACGCAAATAAATAAAAAAAATTGCATTTTTTATTACAAAGGCTGTCATTTTTTTACTACAAAGCCCTAAAAAACTACTACGTTATTTTACTATACTTCTAATAAAAAACTACTTTTATTTCTACCCCTAAAAATATTTTTCTATTGATTTACTGCATGTTATTCAATCTCCCATCCATGTACGAAATATGTTCAAAGCTGGATTATTTTATAGTTTTAAAATAACTTCAATTATAGGATGTAAACATTTTTCTACCCTTATCAATAAATTTGAAATTCAACAAATTGATGTTAAAAATTCATCCATTTATACCGCTTTTGTATTTAAATATCTTTCACAGCTCCTTCTTGTAATATTTAAATTTAGATATCGTATTTTTACCTTTTAACACTACAATATATGAGTTCGATTATTGAAAATAAACCCGTTATAGGTATTAGTTGTGGAGATATAAACGGAATTGGTATTGAAATAATAATAAAAACATTAGGCGATAACAGAATTCTGGATATCTGTACACCAATTATTTTTGCAAACAATAAAGTCCTTAATTTCTATCGAAAAAGTGTACCTGATATCAACATTAATTTTATAAGTATAAAAGAACTAAACAGGGTTAATCACAAGCAGATAAATCTTTTTAATTGCTGGGAAGAAGAAATAAGTGTTACACCCGGCACATTAAGTGATGCCGGTGGCAATTACGCTGTAAAAAGTTTAATAATTGCGGCACAGGCTTTAAAAGATGGCAAGATTGATGGCCTGGTTACTGCACCTATTCATAAAAAAAACACACAGAGTGAAAAATTTAATTTTACAGGCCACACCCCGTATTTAAAAAGTTTATTTGGTGTAAAAGATGTTGCTATGTTTATGGTAGCAGAAAATATTAAAGTGGCTCTGCTTACAGAGCATGTTGCTGTAAAAGATATTGCAGTGCATGTTACTAAAGAAAATATATTCAGCAAACTGCAAATAATCAACAACTCTTTAAAAAAAGATTTTGGAATAGCTAAACCAAAAATTGCCGTGCTTGGTTTAAACCCACATGCCGGTGATGAAGGATTAATTGGTAAAGAAGACGAAGAGATTATTAAACCTGCTGTTAAAGAAGCTAAACAAAAAGATATTTTTTGTTTTGGCCCATACCCTGCCGATGCTTTTTTTGCAAGAGGCCAATATGAAAAATTTGATGGTGTACTCGCTATGTACCACGACCAGGGATTAATACCATTTAAGTCGCTTGCCATTGGCGAAGGTGTAAATTATACCGCAGGCCTTAGCGGAGTACGAACTTCCCCTGACCATGGTGTTGCTTTTGACATTGCCGGTAAAGGCAAAGCGGATGAAGCATCTTTTAGAGAAGCCATTTTTAAATGTGTGGATATAATAAACAGTCGTAAAGAGTTTGCAGAGCAATATAAAAATCCACTTAAAAAAATTAGTGCAGGTATGCTTGCCAGGGCTGTGGATGAAAAGATTACCGAAGATTAAGAGTATGAACAGTGGGCTTATAAATTTATACCCCCACTGTTTTTATAGTATTTTTATATTACCGGCTAATAATAAATTGCTTTACCACTCTTTCCCCGGCAGTTTCAATAATTACTGCATACACACCTTCTGCGTATTTATTAAGCGGCAAATAAATTTTATTATTCCCCCTGATTAAGTTTCCTTTTTGTTCTAACACTTTTCTTCCTAATTTATCAATTAAAATCAGTTGTGCCTGCGCATTTTTATCGCTGTATAAATTTATACTTATATAGTTACTGGCCGGGTTAGGCATAATAGCTACATCGGTATGTAAAGATGTTTTTCTAACAACCAATATATTACTGTATTTAATTTCCCCGCCTTTGCCAATTACTTTAAGCCGGTAATAAATAATAGTACTGTTTAACCCTGTAATATCATCAGTAAAAATAAAACTTTGTTCCTGGTTTAATTTTACGGCATCGGATACCAAACCAACTTTTGTATAAGTAGTATTATCAATACTGCGTTCAATTTCAAAATGATCAATTTCTTTTAATGCAATTATCGTCCAGCCAATGTGTACCTGATTATCTTGTGGTGTACCTGTAAATTTTAAAAAGTCCACAGGAAGTACAACACCAACAGAGCGCCAATCTCTGTCCGATTGTGCAGGCACCCTCTTTTGCACCGTTGCTCTTGTACCAGGTGCCGGATCGCCGGTTAAAGTTCCGCCGGTACCCATCATATAAGAGGTCCCTTTTAAATTTGTAACAGAATTTAAAGAATCGAAACGGTTATCTAAACCATCACCATCAGTGTCCAAACCTGTTAGTGATACAATATCATCCATAAAGCCGTTAAGGTTAAAATCATTCCCTTCTATTATATCCGGCTGCCCGTCTGCATCGGTATCTAAATCTCTGTAATCCGGTATGCCATCCCCATCATGGTCATAAACAAATATCCCCGATCCGCCAAAGCCCACCACGTTATCATAATGATTTACTAACCCATCACCGTCGGTATCTGTTAGTGATACTGGGCGTATATACCCAACCGTTGACATACCTTCTATATTATCCGGAATACCATCATCATCAGCATCTATATCAATATAATCAAAATTACCCGCTGCATCTGTATTCCTCAGGTTTAATACAGGCATCGCTGCCACTGTAGCCGACCAACCATCAGCATTTATTGCTCCATCAACTATTCCATTAAGGTTTGCATCAGGTAAACCAGCTTCAATTACATCCACTATTCCATCACTATCAGCATCTATATCGTAAGCATTTGGTCTAAAATCCCTGTCCAAATTTTTACTAGGATAACTATCTGCCCGCCCGTCAGCAGTTACATCGGCACCGGTTAATAATAATGAGTTTGAACTGTTCTCCGCTGTTCCATCGTTTCCTACATCGCCATCTACATTATCTGCATATCCATCAAGATCAATATCAGTAAAGCTATCCAGTCTGCCATTATTATCTGCATCAGTTCCATATACTTCAACTATATCCGGTATGCCATCATTATCACTGTCTAAGTCAAGATAGTTGGGTATTCCATCGCCATCGGTGTCTATTCCGCCCAACCCATTACCCGAACCTGCAACACCAGCAGCTCCATCTACATTTTGAGAAAAGCCATCTGAATCGGGGTCTGTAAAATTGTCAATTCTTCCATCGCCATTAGCATCTACGCCAAAACTTTCCACTACATCGGGTATGCCATCGTTATCACTGTCACGGTCTAAATAGTTAGGAATACCGTCTTTGTCTTTATCAAGATTATCATTTATGCCATCCGAGTCTGTGTCTGTAAATGATGGCCAGTTGGGATCCATAAAATTTACCACGCCATCATTATCTGCATCTGCTCCTGGGTCAAAATTATCATTAAGGCCATCTGTATTGTTATCTATCCAACCCGGATAGCTTGTATCATTCCAGTTGGGAATTCCATCGCTATCATGATCCTGCAATGCAACAGGATTATTTAACTCTACATAATCCGGAATCCCATCATCATCTTCATCCAAATCGGGACAGTTTTGATGCAATACATAAATTGGGATAGTATCCGCACATCCGACCCCTGTATTTACATAGGCCCAGTATGTACCTGTTGCATTTATAAGTGTTGTTGGGTTAAAAATATTAGCTGTTATAAAAGGCTGTGCGCTATAAAAGGTATAACCTGCATACCGGGCCCATGGAAGCATTGCACCACCTGCCGGGCATATATTAACCAATGTAGTATCAACAGGTGTAAAGCAGGCGCCGGTAATTGTATTTATAACAGGGCCTGCAGAAAAACATCCGCCGCCAGCATCATAACGGCTGGAATCATAAAAATTTACCAGAGAAGTTTGGCCGGTGTAATCAACCCTTCCAATATTATTTATGGTACTGCCGCAGGCAAGTATGGCACATGATGAAGCAGCAACAACATCAAAAGTAACGGTACCGTTTACACCCGGTGCAATATTACCTCCTGATAAGCCATTGGCACCAGTGCCTATTCTAAAAATCACTCTTCGGTTTACCGGATCATAATCTGCCACATCATCTGCACCTGCATCTGTATAAGGTAACCCATTTATTCTTAAACTGCCTGGTACAAACCCAACATTAAATGGCAGATTATCTCTAATAATTGTATTAATACTATTATCGTTACCAAAATTTCTGAAGCTCAACTGATACCGGAGAATATCGCCTGGAGCCAGTACACCACCATTAAGGTCGGTTGATGTTTTAGTAAGTGAATAGGAGGGGTTAAATTCTGAAATAGCTGTGCTTACAGTATGAATAAAATAATTTTCCGAAGGAGATTCAAATCGTATACTTGCCGATGTAGCACTATTACCTAATACAGCATTTGCAGCATTAGGTACAGTAATAATATCAGCATCATACCCTAATGTATTTTGATGAGCCGGGTTTCTTGCAGGAATATTAACACCATATCTTGATATTGTACTGTTCCACATATCGCCAAAATTACTTGTAGCATTGGGTGTTAAATCTGTATAAACTCCCACTAAAGGATTGGCATCCTGTTTAAATTTATAAGCATCTACCGATACCCTGTCACCATCATATACTACTGCACCCAGCTCACAACTAACAGGGCCGGTTGGTGGCGTTAAAAACCCGGTAATGGGTACATCAAGCGCAGGATCTCCACCATTCATAATAGCCGAACCATCAAATATGGTAAGGTCCCGTACAATCGTTGCCGGATCTGCATAGGCAATAACTATTGTCCAGCCACCGGCTCCGTTTACCACTGCTTCCGGTGCAGCCATATTAGCAATACCATAAGTACCGTTAGGATTTGTGGTGTTAATAAGGTTGGTTATATTAGCAAAACACCGGTAGCCGGTATGAGGCAATCCGGGAACAAGGGTATTATTATGATAGTCGGTTTGGGTTGAAGTAACATTTTGATATACAGCACTACCCGGAAGTTTAAGCTTAACTGTAGTTTCATTTACTATCCACAAAGTATTGGTACCATTTGTACCTTGTGTAGCTCCCCAATACAGACCTGCAAACAAAACCTGTGAACAGGAAGGAAGATTAAGATCGGCAGTTGAAGAACTGAATATATCATTTGAAGTGCCGGTAAGACCTGTCAATTCAAGATTAAAGGATAAGTCGTTATCTGAAGCAGTATTTTGGTGTATTTCAACAGCAATTACGTTATTGCCTATAGCAAAAGCTGTATTGGGTACTGTAAATGTGGTAACCACATCATTGAAAGTAGCTGAAGCAAAGGTTGTATTATTAATAGCGCCGCCTGGCATATTGTTCCTGCTCAATTCAACCCCGTTTACATAAAGTACAAAACCATCATCTCTTTCTACTTTAAACCTAAAATTTGTAAAAGCAAGTGGGTTAGCAATGTTGATTGTTTTTCTAAAATAAGTTGTAGTGTATTTATTACCAGTGGGTACACATAAAGTACCACCACCACCCGAAGGGATACATGTAGTTTCGTCCCCATCGCCATAGCCTAACTCTCCATTTGCCGATGGCCATGCACCATCTCCAAAAGCTAAAGTATTCCATCCCAAAGGAGGTGCAACACCGGCAGGAGTAACACCAGTTCCGGTAAGGTATTTCCAGGTTGATCCAAAAGGCACCATAGCATCAATATTAATATTTCTGCCGGGAGCGCCATTGTTGGCAGATGTTCCACCCGGAGGTGCTTCGGTTGTATTACCTGGATTTCCTGCTGACTGACCTCCGACAGATGTAAAAATATTATTGGCAACCTGTATAATATTTCCTCTTACAGATGGGTTATTATAGCGAACAGTAAAAGGCCTTAATATCTGTGCATTTACAATGCAGCACATAACAAGCGCATACAGTATAAGTATAATTTTTTTCATGAAACGCATTTTACATACTTCAATAGTACTGAGGTATGAATTATTGAGTTTTATTATTCTTTAATAACCCTGTGTGATATTTTTTGAGAATTTTTATCGGTTATAGTTACGAGGTACATACCACTACTGAGCATACCGGTATTAACAAAAATTACTTGTGTACCCTTTATAAGATTACGTTTTTCCTGCATCATTGTTTTTCCATTAACATCCGCCACTGTAATTGTTGCAGGCCCATCATTATTTGAAAAATACTGGATATTTAATTTATCATTTACTGGCTGCGGATAAATACGGCCAATACGGTTTTGATCGGCAACCTTAGCAGTTTTAACATCGCTGTAGCGGCAACCGCCATTTAAATCACATTGCTTAATGCGGTAATAAATAATATTTGCAAACGGCATACTGTTATCAACTATACTGAAAGAACGGTTGATATTGCCATTAATATTTTCATCATTTTTGTATATTTCTTCATAGTCGGTACCGCTAGTTGATCTTTCTACTGAAAAGTAATCGTGGTTATTTACATTTTCCACACTCCATTTTACATTAACACCATCAGTAGATTGTGCAACATTAAATGCTGAAAATGATAAAGGCAAAGTTGCCAATGGCCCTAAATTTTCAACCCTTGCTATTACTAAAGTTGAAGCTGCATTAAATACAACTGATACGCCTGCTGCATCGGTTTGAGCGGCTGTATTTCCTGCAGCCGGGTGCTGAATGGAAATAAACATAAACCGGTAATCTGGTGTAAATGTTATGCCTGTTGGCTCGCTGCCTGATGGCGTTTTACCAAATAATCTAACTGCCGGTGTACCTGCGGTATGTGTGGGGCCTACTACCCAAATATGATTGTTACCGCCATCCTGCAACACCCAAAGATTTTCTTCCCCGTCAAAAGCAAGGTTATCATTACCAATACCCCAGCCGGCGTCACGGTTGGCCCAGGCGCGATCGAGCCATTCGAATACTTTGTCCGGGTCCTTGCGCAATGCATAAATTTGAGCAATCTGATACGCCGCCTTGTCGGCTTGTCGCTCGATCACGGTCTGCAGCGCGGCATTTGCCACGGCCGGGTCGTCGCCGATCTGCAATGCCCTCGCCAGAGCGGCGTCCTGCCAGTCGCCGGGTGCTTCCTGCCTGGCGAACTGGGCTGCGGCCACCGCATTGCCGCGAAGTATCTCGACGATCGCCAACTGCTCGCGGTTGCCCATCGCGGCCGGCTGCAGTTTGATCGCCTGTTGCAGCGCTTGCTCGGCCTCGTCGAGTCGTCCCAGCGGCATGAGATACGTGGCGAGGACGTGGTAGCTGTTGGCATTCAGCGCGTCGGTGGCGATTGCCTGCTGAATCAGTTCGACCGCCTGTTGCGGTTGACCGAGCGCGGCCAAGACCTCTGCCAGCGAGGCTCGGGCCGAGCTGTCGTTCGGCGCCAGCTCGAGTGCGCGCCGGTACTGGGCTTCGGCGCGCGTCCAGTCCAGATCGGCATACATGTGCAACTTGCCGCGGGCCAGATGCGCCGTGGCCAGGTTCGCGTCCAGCGATAACGCCGTGTCGACCGCCGCGAGCGCTTGGGCATAGCCGTCGGGAATGTTCACTCCATCGAGGAACCGCGACGCCAGGCGCGACCAGGCGCTCGACAGCCCGGCCCACGCTTGCGCATAACCTGCGTCGATGCGGATTGCGTTCGTATACGCATCGATGGCCGTGCGCAGATCGTCCTCGGTGCCGCGCGCGACGTGAAAGCTGCCCCGTAGCCAGGCGCTGTACGCGTCGAGGTTGCCGCTGGGTGGGCGGTCGCTTTGCGCCACGGCACCGGCCTCGTCCAGCAAGTGGGCCTTGAGCGCTTTGGCGACGGCGTGGGTGATCTCGTCCTGCAGCGCAAACAAGTCCTGGTAAGGCCGGTCGTAGCGCTGCGTCCACACGGTGCTGCCATCGGCCGTCCGGATCAGGTGTGCGGTGATGCGCACGGTGTCGCCGGCGCGACGCACGCTGCCTTCGAGCAGATGCGCCACACCGAGTTTGGCGCCGATGGTCCTGGCGTCGTCCTTGCTGTCGCGGAACTGGAACGCGGAATGGCGGCCGATCACTTTCAGGCCATCGAACTGCGACAGTGCCGTGATCAGGTCTTCCGACAAGCCATCGGAAAAATATTGCTGGTCCTTGTCGCCACTGGCGTTGGCCAGCGGCAGCACCGCGATGGATTTTGTCGGGATGACGACCTGGGCGCCAAAACTGCTTCCGGTAGCGATGGCAACTGGCACGTCCGGCGTGTTCACGGTTGCTTGTTGCGCTGCTTCGCGCTGAGGCGCGAGCATGAACTTGTCGAAGCCGACATACGCAAGCGCGAGCAGCATCAGGACAACGAGGGTGCGATTCAGGCGTTGCGCGGTTTGCCGTGAAACGGACTCGGACCGATCGACTTCGGCATCGAGCTTGAGGCCGTCGGGGGTCAGCTCGAAGACCCACGACAACACCAGCGCCGGCACCAGGCCGATCGCGAGCGACGCTACCAGCGCTTCCAGCGCCCACGCCGGCGCGGCGAACATCGGCAACACCGTCGCCGCCACCTGCACGATCAAGCACCCGCACACCAGATACAGCCCGGCCACGCGAATGACATTCCGGCGTTCCATCTCCGCCAGCAAGTAGCGCGA
>NZ_JANMUN010000239.1:0-10012 GCF_031391665.1 Ferruginibacter sp. | reverse complement strand
GTAAAAAATTCGCCTGGTTTCAGGCATATAATTACAGCGATTTTGGCGATTTAAAAATTGGCAGCAACTACAACAGTAAGTATCCCAATTTTGGAAGAAGAAGCCAATACATTGATCGGGTTAATGGCATAGATTCTGTTTTAACCAATCCGGATGACAGGATGCAAAAATTTTCGGGATATAAACAATGGGATATTACCCAGAAATTTTTATTTAAGCAAAATGAAAATATTACGCACTCTGTAAACTTTCAATTATCTAACACTAATAATGTACCCCGGTACGATCGCCTGCAGGATACCAAAAATTTTGGCGGCTCCATTGGTACCACGTTACGTTTTGCCGAATGGTATTATGGCCCACAAAAAAGATTGATGGGCTATTATCAACTTAATGTTACCAACGCAGGTTTTTTTAATGAGGTTAAAGCAAATATTAATTACCAGGCTATTGAAGAAAGCCGCCAGACAAGAGAATACAGGCGCTACGACAGATTTGACAGCCAGGTAGAAAAAGTAAAAGTATTTGGGGCAACCATCAGCGGTCGAAGAATTAAGGGCAATAACGAACTCGCCGTTGGCGCAGATGTTCAATTAAACGATGTAAAATCAACAGCAAGCAGAACTAACTTAAATACCGGCGCCATAAGTAAACTAAATACACGATACCCCGATGGCAAAAACACGATGAACAATTTTGGTGTATATGCCCAGCATACTTATAAATTTAAAAATACAAAATGGGTTTTAAATGATGGCCTCAGGTTCCAGGTAATTCGTTTAAAAAGTAATGTAATGGATAATTCTTTTTTTAATTTACCCGATACAGCAGTTGTACAAAACAATATTGCTGTAACAGGAAATGCAGGAATAATTTACACGCCACAAAAAAACACCATTCTCAGGGCCTCGCTTTCATCAGGATTTAGAACCCCCAATATTGATGACCTGTCAAAAGTTTTTGAATCAAGTACTCCTGCAAAACAAGTGGTAGTTCCCAATGCTAATTTAAAACCTGAGTACACTTATAATTTAGATTTATCTATTAACCAGCGCATTGTTAATAATGTAAATCTTGAGTTAACCGGTTTTTACACTTTATTCAGCAATGCCATTGTAAAAGCACCTTTTAAATTAAACGGGCAGGATTCAGTTATTTACAACGGTGTAAACAGCCAGGTTTTAGCCAGCCAAAATGCAAACAAAGCCAGCTTATATGGTTTTACATTTGGTATAACTGCAACAATTATTTCGGGCCTAACATTTAACAGTACACTCAGTTACACAAAGGGCAGGTTTAAAACAGATAATTCAAAATCTTCTCTTGTTTATGAAAAACAAGCCAATGGCACTTATTCACTTATTAATAAAAATGTTTCCAGCAAGCCATTAGATCATATTCCGCCGGTGATGGGTAAGACAAGCGTCGCCTTTCAGCATAAAAAATTCAACACAGAATTTTATCTTTTATACAATGGCTGGAAATATTTAGACCAGTATAATGCCGATGGAGAAGATAATGCACAATATGCAACTGCGGATGGTATGCCAGCTTGGTTAACTGCCAACCTGAAGGTGAGTGTAAATTTTACAAAGAATGTTCAATTACAGGTTGGGGTAGAAAATATTTTTGACAAAAATTACAGGTATTTTGCTTCGGGGTTTTCTGCCGGAGGAAGAAATTTTATAGTAGCCTTAAGAGCTAACTGGTAAAAAGCCAGTAGTTAATCTATGGCAGAAGATTAATTAAAATTGAAGAATAAAGGCCGGATATCAGTATCTGGTCTTTATTTTATCAGTTAGCAAATCGTTTTACAAAAGCTATAAATACATGACATTAAAATTTATACCTTGCTCCAGCTGTCAGAAATATTGAGTTTTTCCCCATTGTTTGTTAAAAATTTTAAGAATTTAACAATTAAAGCAGCAGTTGTTTACAATAATTTGTCTTAAATTCACAGGGAAAACAAAGCACTAAATATGACGGAAGAGCTAATGCTAGCCGGATGTCTTAAAAATAATGCCGCAGCGCAAGAGGCATTGTACAACCGTTTCAGCCCACGGATGCTTGGGGTATGTTACAGGTTTGCAAAAAACAGGGAAGATGCGGAGGATATGTTGCAGGAGGGTTTTATAAAAGTATTTACCCAAATGCACCAGTACAGAAATGAAGGTGCTTTAGAAGGTTGGATAAGAAGGATTATTGTACATACCTGTATCAATAATCTTAAAAAACATAAAAAGTTCTCTGACAGTTTAGATATCATTCATGCACACAGTGTTTACATTAATGAAGAAATGATACCTTCTATTATGCAGGCAAAGCAAGTGGTGGAATGTATAAGAATGTTACCACTCGGTTACCGTACGGTACTTAACTTATATGCTATTGAAGGTTTTCCGCATAAAGACATTGCAGGCATGCTTGATATTGAGGAAAGCACCAGCCGCAGCCAATATACAAGGGCTAAGGCTATGCTTGAAGAAATATTAATAAGAAAAAAAATTATTCAAAAACCAAAAGAACGAATAAGGCTTGCAGCCTCGGGAACTCAGGGGTAAATTACAGCTTATAAAAATAATTTGTGAATTACCAATAACTAACAGCTTTTTGTGAACGATGGAAACAAATTTTTACAACGACGATTTTGAGCAACTGTTAAAGGAAAAGTCAGACGAATTCAGGATGTATCCTTCTAAACGGGTTTGGCACAGCATATATAACGACTTGCATCCGGGGCGTAAATGGCCCTCTGTTGCGGTAAGCATGCTTTTGATTATTGCTTTATTTATGGCTGGTTACTGGAATAGTAATTACAGCAACTCCGATAAAACACAAAGTATTGCAACTGTACAAAAAAATACTCCGCAGCCCGAAAATATTAATTCAAAAAATATTGTTGCGCCAGTAATTGCTGATAATCTACCCGTGGCCTCTCCTTCTGGTGATGCTAATATTGCAAATTTTTCACAAAAGGATAATTTACAAAAAAATATTGTTGCGTCAGTTAAAGCCAATAATTTAAAAAGGAATCTTTCATCACCAGCAAATAATTCCGGCAACCAAAATACTTTAAAAGAAGATCAGTCATCTCAGCAAAGCAATCCGGCATTTGACTTATCAATAAATACAAATGGCTTAACTAATAAAACAGGAGAAGATGAAATAACCGGTTCACCTATAAATAGTGATGAAGAAATAATTCCCAATGCTGATAATACTCAAAAAACTAACAGCGATTTTATTACCGGCATCTTAACAGCGCCGGTAATTGATATAGAAAATACTGAAGACGGTAACAAAGAAACTAAATCTTTAAAAGCAAATTCGTTTACTGCAAAACAAATATCAACCGAGGATAAAGCATGGATGGAAAATTATGCACTGCATAACAAATCTGAACGTAAAAAATGGAAAGAACGCACTACCGCGACATTTTATGCAACACCAAGTATTGGTTACCGCAAACTTTATAACGATCCTAAATACAATTTCCCTCCAATGCAATCGTCTCTTGCGCTTGCATCGTCAGGGCCGGGTGCCAATCAATCAGTAAATCAAAACCCAAGTTTAGGTATAGAGGCCGGGTTTAATTTTAACTATGCCGTTGCAAAAAACATACGTTTTACTGCTGGCTTACAAGGCAATTTTACCAACTATGCTGCCAGTGCAAATGAAACCAATCATCCGGTATCTACCACGTTAATGCTAATTGATCAAAACACCGGATACACTTATTTGCATTCAAGTTCATCAACACTGGCTAATACTTATGGCTATCAGCCTAAAAAAATACATAACAAAACCTACCAAATTTCTATTCCTGTTGGGTTTGCTGTAAAACTTTACGGCAACGATAAAATAGAATGGTTTTCTGGCGCAACCATTCAACCAACATTTGTATTGGGTGGCAAGGCTTACTTAATTTCGGCAGATAGAAAGAATTATGTAGCTGATGCTTCTGCTATCAGTAAATGGAATTTAAACACCGGTTTTGAAACTTATGTAAATTATAAATTTGATGGCTTTACTTTACAGGCAGGTCCTCAATTCCGCTACCAGTTATTATCTACTTACGATAAAAAATATACTGTAAAAGAAAACCTTTATAATATTGGTGTTAAAGTGGGTATAGTAAAAAGTTTTTAATTTTTTATCCCCTAAAATCTTTGCAACAACCTGAACAGTTGTTGCATTTTTATTTTTAGCATTAATGGGTTTTTGAATTACCGCCTATTACATTTAATTTTGAAATATGAAGTTATTCTTTTTTATATTTTCCATTGTATTGCTGTATGCCTGTAGCAATAATTCGTCAGAAACAAAAACAACAGCAGTTAGTACAGAGCAGGGAAAACTCATTTTTTTCCCTGTTACCGCTTATTTAAAAGGGCAGATTCATGAAATAAAAGAGAAAGGGTTAACCCCAATAAAATACACCACTATTAACAACCGCACCGATTCGGTTATGGTAAAACTTGACAGTTTAAATGTATTGTCTAAAGAGTTTTTACAACCCGAAATTGATTCCACTAATCTTATTAATTTCTTTACCGAATCAAAATTTCTCGATCAAACTATTGATGCTTTTACATTTACATACGATGCAAAAACCAATGTTCCAGATTCGGTATCACTCATACACTGGGATGTATATGTGGACCCGGAAACAAGTAAAGTAAGGCGGGTGTACATAACAAAAAAAAGTGGCAGCAATAAAATACTGCAGTTAACCTGGCAAAGTAATCAATGGTTTAAAATAGTAACTATTGCTTCTGCTGCAGATGGCACTTCAACAATTGAAAAAGAAGAAAAAATTTCGTGGGACTATTAATTAAAAATGACACAACAAGAGTTTTCGGCAATTGCTTCCACAATACCTGTACAACCCGGTATTTATAAATATTACGATGCGGCTAACGAATTATTGTATGTTGGCAAAGCCAAGCATTTGCGCAAAAGAGTAAGTTCCTATTTTTCTAAAACATTTACCAGTTACAAAACACACGAGCTGGTTAACCGCATCCACCATATAGAATTTACTATTGTTAACAGTGAGCAGGATGCTTTTCTTTTAGAGAATACATTGATAAAAGAGTTTCAGCCAAAATTTAATATCAATCTTAAGGATGATAAAAGCTATCCGTTTATTGTTATAAAAAAAGAACCTTTTCCAAGAGTTTTCTTTACCCGGAGAAAAATAAATGACGGTTCTAAATATTTTGGCCCTTACACTTCAGTAGTTAAAGTAAAAGAGCTGTTAGATTTTATAAAACAAAATATTTTGTTGCGTACCTGCAAGCTAAACCTTACAGAGAACAATATTAATAAGGGAAAATTTAAAGTTTGTTTAGAATATCATTTAGGTAATTGCAAAGGCCCCTGCGAAGGTTTGCAAACAGCAGATGATTACAACGAAGAATTAAATCAACTTGCCAATCTTTTAAAAGGAAACCTGTCCTCAGTTATTCAGCATTTTAAAAAAGAAATGAAAGTACATGCTGAAAAAATGGAATTTGAAAAGGCGCTTATCTACCAAAAAAGAATAGAACACCTGCAAAATTACCAGTCAAAATCGGCTGTAGTAAATACAAAAATGGGTACTGTAGATGTGTTTTCTATTATGGAAGATGGAAATATTGCTTATATCAATTACCTGGCCGTTAGTAATGGTGCCATTGTACAAACAAAAACAATTATTCTCGAAAAAAAATTAGAAGAAACTGCAGCCGAAGTGCTGGCTTTTGGTATAGCACAATTACGCACCACTTTTGCCAGCGAAGCAAAAGAAATTATTGTACCATTTAAAATAGAATATCCCGAGCCCGGCACAGAAATAACAATACCCAAAGGCGGCGACAGAAAAAAATTATTAGAACTGAGTGAAAAAAATGTAAACTTTTTCAAGGAAGATCTGAGAAGAAATAAAATGCTGCACCTGGAAGAAAAGACTACGGATGAAAAACTGCAGGTTTTACTTTTATTACAAAAAGATTTACAGTTACAGCAATTGCCCACGCATATCGAATGTTTTGATAACTCTAATTTTCAGGGCAGTTACCCGGTATCTGCAATGGTATGTTTTATTAACGGGCAGCCTGCAAAAGCCGAGTACAGAAGATTTAAAGTAAAAACAGTAACCGGCATCAATGATTTTGCTTCGATGACGGAAGTGGTTTACCGGCGCTATAAACGCTTGATAGATGAAAACAAACCTTTGCCTCAGTTAGTTATAATTGATGGGGGTAAAGGCCAGCTAAGCGCCGCAATGCAAAGCATAAACACATTAAGGGGCCAAGACGGCTATGATCCGTCAGACCCATTAAGACAAATAACTGTTGTTGGCCTTGCAAAAAATGAGGAAGAAATATTTTATCCAGGCGACACTCAATCTATAAAATTACCGTGGGACAGTGAGAGCCTTAAACTAATACGGCGTATAAGAGATGAAGTACATAACCACGGCATTACTTTTCACCGAAACCTGCGGAGCAAAGGCACTTTTAAAAACGAACTGGAACAAATAAAAGGAATAGGGAATGCCACAGCCGATTTACTTTTAAAAGAATTTAAATCGGTAAAAAATATAAAGCTGCAAACTGAAGAAGATTTGGTAAAATTAGTAGGCAGGGCAAAAACAAAAATAGTAATAGACTATTTTAAAAACTCTGCATTATAAACCTCACAGGTTTTGTAATACTATTATTACTTAAAAACTTTCGTTAGCAAAAAGATTTACAATTATAATTCTCTGCATAAACCCTGGGAGGTTTTGGCGGGGGCTTAAAAAAACAAGGGGGCTGGATGGAAATCCTGCCCCGTTTTAAAATCCAATATCCTATGAAAAACCGAGACAAATATACACCGCTGTATAATTATAAAATATACCCTCTTAGTGGTATTTTTTAAAGTAATGATTATTTAATACAGAAAAGTTGCCGAAAATTTTGAGTGGAGTATGTAAGGATAGAAAAAGTTAGACCGGCTAAAAAAACAAGGGGGCTGGATGGAAATCCTGCCCCGTTTTAAAATCCAATATCCTATGAAAAACCGAGACAAATATACACTGCTGTTTAGTTACAAAAAATACCCTTATCGTGGTATTTTTTAAAAGGCGGGTTTTAGTTAGTAAACGGCGCACAAATACAAAGCCCCCGAAAATCGGGGGCCTGTAAAATATGTTTCTTAAATACGTGGCTTAATAACTCCACAAATCCTGCTCGTAGTTAAATATTTTTTCTTTAATATTTTCACCTTCCAGCAATTGAAGAATTGGTTTGTCGCCTAATCCGCCATAATTTTTAATAAAATAATCATTTGGATTATCAATCGTACTTTTAATTATACGGCCATAAAACATACGGCTTTCAAATAATTCTTCCCAGCTCATACGGGCTCCAAAGTTTTTGCCATTATATACCTCGTATTTTGCAAATATTGGGCGCATATCAGGGTAATAAACCCAAAACAATTCTGTTTCACCTAGATTTACACCTAATGACGTTGTTACATTTTTAACAGGAGCAATACCCAGTATTCTCCAAAATAAACGAGAACTTTCTTTATCAAAAATCACTTCCTCTTTTACATGAAATTTATAAAAAGAATCAAGATTTATGTCATTGCGTTGATACTTAACTCCAGTTTGTACACCATTTGCGTCAAATACAGGAACAGCAACTGAATCTCCAGCAACTTTTCCAGAAACCTGGCTTGCATTTAATGGAGTGGTAAATCTATCATCAATAGCATCAAAAACAGTTACAGCGCTATCCTGTATTGCTTTAAATAATATTGAAATAAAACGTTGATTACCATTATTTTCGTCCGCAGAATATTTAAAAGGTAAATTTAATTTTTCCCTTGTATCTATTTCACGCCATATTTTATGTCTGAACAAAGCATCGTCTGCTCGTAAATTTTCATAAGGCAGTGGTGTCCTGTCTCTTAAACTTGAAGTTTCTACAGCTTCATCCGGACGTAAAGATGGCAATACCATTTTAATTGGTAAACTGTCTTTTACAGGCGCTGCAACTACTACAGCTTTAGCTACAGTATCTGCAGTAGCTGTGGTAGGTTTTATTTTTGCCTTGGTTTTTGTTTTAGCAGTCTTTTTGGTAGTTGTTCGTTTAACTGCTGTACGACCCTTTTTTTGAGCTTCGGCTGCGTTAACGAATAACCCTAAACAGATTACTAACAAAAAATATTTAACAAAGTGCTTTTTCATAGCTTTTATAATTATTACGATTAATATAACGCAATTGATTTACCATCTATTGTTCTGGATCCATCAGGACCACTTACTTTAACATTATCAAAAGAGATAACAGAGCCAGGTCCGCATCTTGCCATAAGCGCTTTAACTGGCGCTAAGCTGTTACTGTTTATTGCAGCTGTTTGAACGTTTGCAAAATTTGCGCCAGAGAAATAAACAGTGGCACTAACAACAGTATATTTTGTATCAAAGTCGAATGCTTCTAAATCCGCTCTGCAAAAATCCTGAGCTTTAAAAGCAACAGATGGCATTCTTATTTTACCATCACCCACTTTAAATACCGGATCAGGAATTCTTTTTATACGAAAATCAAATTTGTTGCTTTTCCCATCAGCATTTACTGTAAGGCTTGCAGCACCTGGAGCAGAAACTCTTACTATTCTATTAGAACCAGAACCTGTAATAGTACATCCTGAAGGTGTTACCGTTGTTTTATCCCATCCAGTACCCGAAGATATAGTAACAGGATTATCAACACCAATATAAAATACATTCATTTTATCAAGCATTACTGCCGCACCACCCGGTGTTCCTACTACATACTCCACCTTTTGATTGATTGGAACTGGTTTACCATCTTCGCCTGTAAATGTACCTGTAATTTGTATAGTATGAGGACCGCCACCACTTACTGTTGTTTTATATTCTGTTTGACCATTTACAAGTTGTAATGTAGAACCATTTATTGTAAGTGATCCTTTAGATGCCGAACTGTATGCACCTACACCTGCTTTTACCACTAACTCCTGACCGGGCATTAAATAGTTAGAACTTTGTCCAACCAAAATCCCTACCTGATCCATATGTACTTCTACTGCGCCAATTTTATTATGGCAGTAAGTTACTACCTGGTTTTCTGCATTCTTAATATTATTTTGAAACTTACTCAGCATTGTTAAGGCTGCAATTGTCGGCGTCATATGAAAATAACCCGCTGTAAATTCTTTTGTTCCACCTTCCTGACTTTTAATAGGATCAGTATTTACAGGAAAAGTAGCTGCAAATTGTTGATTAATTTCAGGGTGGATACCAAGCATTTTCTTTTTGTAATCGTCTAACTTTCCTTTTAACACATCACCTTTTCCCTGGGTTTCAAATAATCTTGTAGAGGCATCCAAACCGTCAAGCTTATAATCTTCTACCATCTTTCCGTCTTTCTCAACCATTCTTAAACCAGATCCCTCTTTTAATTCCTTTTTAAGACCTTCTATATAGTCGTTTAATTCTGACGAATATTTTTTTGCATCATTAGCCAAAGGCTGCCAGACTGCCGCTTGTTTTTGACTTTCCGGCTCTTTAAGCTTTTTAGTTAATGATTCATATAAAACTTCATTTGATGCTTTTATGTTTGAGCTGGAGTTATCCAAACTTGTTTGAACTGTTTTAAAGGCTTCGATAACTTCAGCCGAAACGTTTAGCGCCAAAATCGCTGTCAATACCAAGTACATGATATTGATCATCTTTTGCCGGGGCTCTTTAGGTAAAGCCATAATATTATAAATTTACGGGGTTGTTAAGTTAAAATATTGTTTTCTTTTTTAAATTAGTTTAGGCGTTTAGTGGTTTAGAAGTTTGGTGTATCACCAACTGCAAACCGTCAACTAAACCGTAAACTATTTATCTGCCCTGCATTGCACTAAGCATGTTGCCATATACCGAGTTTAATTTACCCAGGTTATTAGCTAAAGCACCAATTTGCTCTTTTGCTTTTGTAGCATCATCCACACTGGCCATCAT
>NZ_JANMUN010000215.1:0-19822 GCF_031391665.1 Ferruginibacter sp. | reverse complement strand
CCCTTGCAAGCTGCAAACTGCTTATACCTTTTTTGTGGGCAGTTATAACATACACAGCGGCCATCCATGTTGAAAGGGGGATTTTGGATTTCTCGAAAATAGTGCCTACAGTCAGGCTGAAATTCTTTTTACAACTTTTTGCACTGCACCTGTACAATTTCCCATCCTTCAATTTATAAGGATTAGAATGGTTGCAATGTGGGCAAACAGGGCAACCGCCCCAGCGTAATTGTGCGAAGTATTCCCGACAAACATTTTCGTCTGATAGCTTCGTCATTAACTCTTTTAAATTTTTGAACTGCATTTTTTGAAGATTTTAAGGTTTACTAATTGTTTTAGTAAATGTAAAATTTAAGTCAATGTGTCAGGAAAACTTTTGAGAACATTTTTAGTACAGGGGAGGGTGGCTTGCTAACACTTTTTGCACCAACCTGTGTTGGTATGTATATAGTCGCCAAATTACTACCAAACTACGGGCATAAACTATTGCTAAAGCCATTAGCTTATTTTGTTAAATCATGAAAAATAATTTAAAAATTTTTGTGTAATAAAATTAGTATTTATTTTTTGCGTTAATATATTGTTTATAAATATTTTATATAGTTTTATTGGATATTTAATAATGTACTAAATATTTCAATTATTGGATTTCTTAAAACTATTTCAGTAAGATGTATAATTTATAATTTATTATATAATTATACATTGATTATAAATTATTTATAAGTTTTACTGAATAATTAATTTCATTAAAAAACACTTATTCAATATTCCAGCTATTCTTAGTATTTAGTTTTATAGTTTTGATATAATTTTTATGAAGCATGGATTGTGCAGTAGATGCTTTGGAAAAAATAGTTTAAGAAAAATTAAATACTTGCTGGCCAAGCTTAAAACGTTCGGTTAAAATGGCAGTAATTTGGTTTCTATATTATCTGCATAATCCAGAATAGATTAATATGATGTAAAACAAGTAGTTACGTAATAATCCTAAAAATACAGTAAAAATACTGTCAATAATTCTTGCGGTTTCCGAAAAAGCGTATTATGTTTGTCTTGAAATTATAAATGATTGCTACCTCTGTTATTTATTATTTCTAATCTGGACCCAAACACAAGAAAATGAAAACAACTTCTACATTAGTTTGTAAATTAGTTACACTATTTACAATTTCTCTTTTAAATATATATGCAGTAAAAGCTCAGTGTGTTGCTCCGCTAATGATTTGGCAGAATGCTGTTTTGGTAAATGGAACAAGTGGGCAAATAGGGGCGGAGTATAAATTTCCCTCAGTAATAGCTGGTGTAGATGCTTTTGTTACGGTAAAAGATATTGCTGGGGGGGCCTCACTTACAAGTGTTGATGATAATACATTTGGTTATAGCGAAGCATGGCAACCAGTGGTAAAAACCCCAACATCTCAAGGCGTTTCATCTTCATATGTTAGTTTTAAAATCGACTTTAAGGATTCTGCTACTGGAGCAAACCACACCTTTCCCTGTTTTCAATTGTCTTTTATAGATGTGGATGGGGATAACCAGCATGTAAAGGAATTTGTTGCGGCAAAAGGGGCGGATCAAATTGTAGTTTCTAATGTTACTACTTTAGCCTTAACTCCAATATCTCCAAA
The DNA here is from genome assembly GCF_031391665.1 of Ferruginibacter sp. Lineage (GTDB taxonomy): Bacteria > Bacteroidota > Bacteroidia > Chitinophagales > Chitinophagaceae > Ferruginibacter. The sequence goes on along the minus strand of NZ_JANMUN010000215.1, from coordinate 18,191 downwards.
CTTTATTCAGGCTACCGGAACTTTTCATAATTACCCGGGTATTGATACTTCTGCCTATGTTACTAATATTAATTACAATTATAGAAATGCAAATCATATAAACGAAGTAAGATTTGGGAATATTACTGACAGTATTTTTACAGTTCAGGACCGTTACAGTTGCGGATATTTTAGGCCAATAGCGATGACCAATTTTTATGTATTGCCGGTTAAATATATTTCATTTAACGCAACCGCCGAAGAAAATGCAGTAACTATTAAATGGATTACTGAGCAGGAAATTAATAATAACTATTTTCAAGTGGAACGTTCGTTTGATAACAGTACATTTAATTCTATAGGAACTGTAATGGCGGATTTTGGAGCCGCAAGCAACAGCAACTACCAATTAATTGATAATGCGATAGAGGTAATGACTAAAACAATTGTTTATTACCGCTTAAAACAGGTAGATAATATGGGTAAAGCAACTTACTCAAACATTATTGCAGTAAAACTTCCTGTGCAGCAGGGTAGAGTGGTTATGCAAACATCTCCCAATCCTTTTACCGAGAATTTGAATATACGTTTTACCACAACCGGAAATGGACTTGGCGAAATAACTATTAACAATATTAATGGACAAAAGATAATTACCCAACAAACTGCAGTAAGCAAAGGGTACAATAATTTGCTCTTAAATTGCCTTAACCGTCTTGCTCCAGGTATGTACACCGTTCAATTAATTATAAATGGAACTATTATCAGCAACCAAAAAATTATTAAAAATTAACAGTAGTAAAGTTTTTTACTGTATACCAGTTTATAAAACACAGGTATAATTACCAAATGAACTTTTATAAATAGTAAATCCCGCCACCGGCGGGATTTACTATTTATAGTATATGACCAAGATTTTAATAGATTATAATGTGATTCTGCGTGAAAAACGTAGATAATCTCACTGTTTCCTTTAAAAAAGAGTTTATTTTTAAAGATTTAATAAACTTTTTTCAAGCGTTTTATGATTTTTATCTAAGGAAAAGGTGATAAAGCAGGATATTTTCTAACAAAATGCTTTAAAACGTACTTATGCTCAAAATGCAGTAAAATTACTGTCCAAAATATTTGCGGTTTCCGAAAAGAGTATTATGTTTGTGATGAAATTATAAATGATTGTTACCTCGGTTATTTATTCTTTCTGATCTGAACCCAATTTTCTTAAGAGCGCCAAACAAGGTTTGCCCGGTTTTAAAAGCTGAAGCAAATTTTGAAAAAACATCTCTGAAAATTAAACACAAGAAAAATGAAAACTAATTCTACACTTAAGTGTATTTTATTTACACTAATTACTATCTTCTCTTTAAGCTTTACTGCTGTTAATGCCCAATGTGTTGCCCCGGCTATGGTATGGAAAAATGCTGTATTAACAAGCGGGACTGCTGGCCAGCCTGGAGCTGCTTATAAATTTCCTTCAGTAACACCAGGGGTTGATGCAATGGTATATTTACAATCATTAGTAGGTGGGGCTACACTTACTAGCATTGATGATAATACTTATGGTTATAGTGCAGCATGGCAGCCTGTTGTAAAAACACCTGCTGTTATTGGCATCTCAACTTCATATGCAAGCTTTAGAATAGAGTTTAAAGACTCAGCGACTGGTGCTAATCACACTTTTCCATGTTTTCAATTATCTTTTATTGATGTTGATGGCGATAATGTAGGTGTTCAGGAGTTTGTTGCAGCTAAAAATGCAGACAGTGTTACCGTTTCTAATACAACTCTTTTAGGATTAACCTGGTTATCAGGAAATTTAGTTCAGGCAACTGGTCCAATTCTTAATTTTACCGGTATTGATACTTCTGCATGGAACACCAACATTAATTACAGGTATTCTAATACAGATAAAGTACTTGAAGTAAGAATAGGAAGTATAACAGCCCTTGCTTTTACTCCTCAGGATAGATTCACCAGCGCATTTTTTCAGCAAATAACTATGGGTTCTTCTTCTCTTTTACCTGTAAAGTATGCTTCATTTGATGCGGTAGCAAATGATAACAAGGTTACACTAAAATGGATAACTGAGGACGAAGTTAATAATGATCATTTTGAAGTGGAGCGTTCATTTGATGGGGTTAATTTTACAACTATTGGCCTTGTACTGGATGGTTTTGCAAATGGCAACAGAAAAACTTATATGTTTAAAGATAATGCTGCAGAATTACAAACTAAAACTGTTGTGTATTACCGCTTAAAGCAAATAGATAATAACGGTAAGGCTGTTTATACCAATAAATTAGTGGTAAGGTTACAGGCAAAAGCAGGTGTAACTATGCAGGTATCTCCAAATCCTTTTGTACAGGATTTAAATATGCAGTTTACTGCAACAGCAAATGGTACAGCACATATAAATATCATTAGTATTACTGGCCAAAAGATGGTAACCAAACAAGCAAGCGTAAGTAAAGGATTAAATACTTTACAGGTAAATGGCCTAACCAATCTTGCACCGGGTATGTACACTGTTCAATTAATTATTGATGGTGTAATTATCAGCAACCAAAAAATTATTAAAAACTAATTATAACCAGGCACAAAAGGTTTGCAGGAGTTGCCGGTGTTTTTACCCTATATCGGCAACCTCCTTTTACCTGAACTAACTGCATTTTTTTCAACCAAACTAAATAATATGACAACAATGATCCGTTTAATTTTAAATAATTCGTTTACAAAGTTGTTTCAGCAATTTGCATTTAATTACAATGCAGCGCCTTTGCAATACAGTTTGCAACCATTGCCTTCTTACTGGCAAATGATACCAAATAATAAAATTTCTTAAATAAAAAATAATTAAAACCTCCTTCTTATATTATTATTAAGATGCAGGCATCAATAAATAATTAAACTTATTTTAACACCAGCAAAATAAAAAATCCCTCTCCAGCGTTTATATCCCACCCGGGGAAGCAGTAAACGTTGTTAGTGCTTGGTTTACGATGTTTTCTTTGGGGGTTACAGAATCGAAAGATTCTTAACAAAAGCCGCATTTCTATGTGGCTTTTTTGTTTTTTGCAAGTTGGTGTGTAAATCATTAAAATTTTACTAGCACTTAAACATATTTCTTAAATATTTTTACTGTTTCAATTACACTTTCTAATATTTTTTTCAAATGTATTTGGCTGGGAAAAATTCTTGATAAAAGCATCGGCACTGTGAAGCAGGTTCCATTTTTTTTATCTATATTTACTTATCCTTTTTTCCTCTGTAAAACCTGCAAATTTTCTTTATCCTCTGCAGGCAACATACTCCCAATAATCAGCATCCGTTTAACGGGCTTTTTTATTATTTGAACAACGTTTTTATACTAACACACATGAGAAAATATTTACTGCTGTTATTTATTTCAATTATTTCAATTAAAGGGTTTAGTCAGGATTTTAGTAATAAAGGGAAGGACTTTTGGTTGGCTTATAGTTATCATGTAGGAATGACAGGCGGGGGAGCTCCAATTATGACATTGTATATAACTTCTGATGTAAATACAACTTACACAGTAGAAATATTTGGAGGTGCTGTAATACAAACTGGTCCTATATTGGCAAATCAAGTTTTACCTGTTGTTATTCCTAATGCCTATTTCGTCAATGGAGATGGGGTTTTTACAAATCGGGCAATTCATGTTACTGCACTTAAACCTATAGTTGTATATTCTTACATTACAAGAAGTCAGGCTAGTGCTGCGACACTATGCTTACCCAAAAATGTATTGGGAGTTGAATATAAAGCTATGAGTTTTACTCAAAATTCAAATGAGAATAGTTCCAATTCTTTTATCACAATTGTGGCGGTTGAAGATAATACCAATATTGAAATTAGGCCTACAGTAAATACAGTTGCTGGTTGGCTTGCTGGCAGCACAAATAATATTACACTCAATAAAGGAGAAATTTACCAAGTTTTAGGAATTCTCACATCTGGTACCTCAGGGGTAGATATATCTGGTACGAGTGTAAAATCAATAGCTTCAGGTTCCGGGGGGTGTAAAAAAATTGCCGTTTTCTCTGGAAGTGGAAAGATAAGAATTTCAAATGGAGCATGCGGTGGTAACAGTTCGGATAATTTGTATCAACAACTTTATCCAATTGCAAGTTGGGGAAAAAAATATTTAACCGTTCCAAGTGCTAACCGACCAAACAACTTTTATAGAATTTGGAGAAGTGATGCTTTAGCAAACGTTAATCTGAACGGAGTGCCGATACCCGCTGCCTCATTTATAAATGATTATTACGAATTTTTTAATAACACACCTAATTTAATAGAATCAGATCTGCCTGTTGCTGTAACCCAATATTTTACAACGCAGGGTTGCAATGGAAATCCGCAGCCTTATGATCCTGATATGATTGTTCTAAATCCGGTAGAACAAAATATCAATAATGTTACACTTATAAGTTCTAATCTGACAGTTGCCGGAGTCCATTTGCACAATTTACATATTGTGATGAAAAATAGTGGGACAGCGATTTCATCATTTAGGTATGATGGCACTTTTATTCCTGCAGCTTCATGGACACCACATCCGCAGGATGCCAATTATTCTTATTTATATCTTAGTGTGGGTGAAACAAGCCATACTTTGGTTTCAGACTCTGGCTTTAACGCCCTTGCATATGGTTACGGAAATGCGGAGACGTATGGATATTCAGCCGGAACTAATGTTAAAGATTTATATCAACAAATTGGTGTATCATCGGAATATGGTATTGAAAGCACACCTTCGATTTGTACAGGCACTCCTTTTAAATTTAGAGTGTCTTTGCCATATTGTGCCGATTCAATAAAGTGGGATTTATCCAATCTGCCAGGCCCTCCGGCAATACCTCCAACTATTCTATATTCAACGTGTACTCCTGGCCCCGGAGGTCCTGATTCTACAACAATCGTAAACGGCAAAACACTTTATTGGTATTCGTTACCAGCTACATATTCATTTGGAGTCGTTGGTTCTTATCCGGTTACAATTACTACATATACAACCAGTGCTTCAACCTGTGGATCTGAGCAGGATATCGATTTTGACCTTCAGGTTTCCGATCCACCCATTCCCGGCTTTACAGAGGTTATTCCCGGCTGTTATTTAGAGCCAGTACAATTTATAGAAACAACACTTCAAACCCCCAAGCCTACTTACAAATGGTACTGGGATTTTGGTGATGGTTTTACTTCTATATCAAAAAACCCACAGCATACCTATTCTTTACCGGGAACATATACGGTAAGGTTTTGTGATATTACTACACCGGGTTGTTTAAGTGATACAATATCTCATACTGTTACTGTTCCTGATATTCCATCTGCAACAGTAAGTGGAACAAATACCGTTTGTTTAAATGATCCATCACCTCAAACTATTACTTTTACCGGCAGCGCAGGCAGGGCACCATACGAGTTTACTTATGATATTAACGGCACAGCACAACCGGTGGTTGTAAGTAATGCGGCAGGTACTTACACAATACCTGTTCTTACAAATATCGCCGGGCCATTTACTTATAATTTGCTTAATGTAAAAAATGTTGGTTCAACACTTTGTACAAAAAATCTTACAGGCCAATCTGCAACTGTTACTATAAGACCATTACCTACTGCAACAATAGCGGGAGCAACTACAGTATGTTTAAATGCTCCTTCACCAACAGTAACTTTTACTGGCAGTGGTGCAACAGCGCCATATACTTTTGCATATACCATTAATGGAGTGCCACAAGCACCAGTAGTTAGTAATGGCGCAGGCGTGGCAACATTAAATCCACCTACCAATGTTGCAGGCCCGTTAGTTTATGCCGTTACAATGGTTACTGATAACAGCAGCACTTTATGCAGCCAGTCGTTTAACAATGTAAGCACTACTGTTACAGTAAATGATTTACCCACTGCAGCAATAAGCGGCTCGGCCACAGCGGTATGTTTAAATGCCGCATCGCCTGCAATAACACTTACGGGCAGTGGCGGTACAGCACCTTATACATTTATTTACAGTATTAACGGTGTACCTCAACCTGCGGTAGTAAGTAATGCAGCCGGCAGTTATACCATAACAGTTCTTACTACTGTTGCCAACACATTTACTTATGCCTTAACCAGTGTGCAGGAGGGAAGTGCCAATGCCTGTACCAGGTCAAATATTACAGGGCAGTCAGCAACAGTTATTGTGAATCCATTACCTACTGCAACAATAGCTGGCGCAACTACCGTATGTTTAAATGCTCCTTCACCGCCAGTAACCTTTACTGCCAGTGGCGGCACCGCACCATATACTTTTGCTTATACCATTAATGGCGTGGCACAAGCACCAGTAATTAGTGATGCATTTGGTATAGCCACATTAAATGCGCTTACAAATGTTGCAGGGCCGTTGGTTTATGCCATTACAATGGTTACTGATAACAGCAGTACTTTATGCAGCCAGTCGTTTAATAACGTAAGCACTACAGTTACTGTAAATGATTTACCCACTGCAGCAATAAGCGGCTCAGCCACAGCGGTATGTTTAAATGCAGCATCGCCTGCTATAACACTTACGGGCAGTGGCGGCACCGCACCTTATACATTTATTTACACTATTAATGGTGTACCTCAACCTGCGGTAGTAAGTAATGCAGCCGGCAGTTATACCATTACGGTTCCTACCACTGTTGCCAACACATTTACTTATGCAGTAACCAGTGTGCAGGAGGGAAGTGCCAATGCCTGTACCAGGTCAAATATTACGGGTCAGTCAACAACAGTTATTGTGAATCCATTACCTACTGCAACAATAGCTGGCGCAACTACCGTATGTTTAAATGCTCCTTCACCACCAGTAACCTTTACGGCCAGTGGCGGCACCGCACCATATACTTTTGCTTATACAATTAACGGTGTAGCACAAACACCGATACTAAGTAATGGCGCAGGCGTAGCAACATTAAATCCACTCACCAATGTTGCAGGTCCGTTGGTTTATGCCATTACATTAGTTACTGATAACAGCAGTACTTTATGCAGCCAGTCGTTTAATAATGTAAGCACTACTATTACTGTACTTCCTCTGCCCACACCCAATTTTTCTTTCACCAATCCATCCTGCGATACCAGGGTAATAACATTTACTGACAACTCTGTAGCTAACGCAGGTACAATAAATAACCGTTTATGGGATTTTGGTGGAGGTAACACTGCAACAGGATCGCCTGTTTCGTATATTTTTCCTGGCACAGCCACATTCACGGTAGGCCTTACCGTTACTACTACAAATGGTTGTAGTAATGCACCTGTGTTTACAAGAGTTGTAACAATTAACGATCGTCCGCAGGCTGGCTTTACAGTTCCTGAAGTATGTATTAGCGATGTGGCAGCGGTATTTATCGATACCAGCAAAATAGCCAATGGGGGTACATTTGATCCTAATGGGTACGAATGGGATTTTGGAGATGGCAGCCCTTTTCAGTTTACAAAAGATGGCACACATTTATATGCATTAGTAGGTACTTATACCGTAAGGCATATAGTAACCAGCAGCCAGGGTTGTAAGGACACTACATTTAATGATATCACTATTAATGGGGCAAATCCTGTTTCAGACTTTTCTGTTACTAATGCTGCTGCATTATGTGCTAATGATTCTGTGTCAATTGTCAACTTATCTACCATTAACCAGGGTAATATTACCAAAGTAGAAATATACTGGGATTTTGTTGGAGCACCAGCAGCAGTGCAGGTTGATGATTTTCCTGCACCTAATAAAGTTTACAGGCATAAATATCCAAATTTTCAAACGCCGCCAACACGGCCTTATACTATACGCTTTTTAGCATATTCAGGAACTTTATGTGTAAATGCAAAATCAACCATCATAACGGTTAACGCTGCCCCAAGAGTTCAGTTTAATGCAATGCCTGATGCTTGTTATGATGCTGCACCATTCCTAATAACACAGGGTAGCGAAATTGGCGGCGTGCCTGGCACTTTTGCTTACACAGGTACTGGTATTATAAATGCAAACGGATTGTTTAACCCTGCATTGGCGGGTATTGGTACTCACATAATAAAATACACTTTTACTTCAACCGCCGCAGGTTGTGTTGATACCATAAGCCGTGCAATAACAGTATTAGATACCGCAAGTGCTAAATTTTCTTTTAATGCCCCGGTTTGCGAAGGCACGCAATCAACATTTAAAGAGGAGTCAACTGCACCTGCAGGCGTAATGCTCAGTAATACCATTTGGGATTTTGGCGATGGCTCACCATTGGAGAATCACTTACCGGGCAGCACATTTACCCATACTTTTCCCGGCTGGGCAAATTATACTGTTACCATGTACAACACGTCTGCTTATGGATGCAGAAGCACCAGCAAAGTGCAGCAGGTATATGTTAGCCCGGTTCCTCAATCGTCATTTGCATTTGTACAGCCCAGTGTTTGTTTGCCTAATGCTTCAGTATCTTTTGTAAACAATTCCAGTATTGCAGACGGCACAGCAATTACTTATACTTGGGATTTTGGAGATCCTGCAAGCGGGGTTTTAAATGCATCGTCTGCCCGAACACCACCACCACATATTTACAGCGGCACCGGCCCGTACACCGTCAAACTAACAGTAACCAGCAGCCTGAGTTCATGCTTTAAAGAATTTACTGACCTGGTTGATTTTATTCATCCACAGCCAAAAGCTGCTTTTGATTTTAGTAAACCAGAAATTTGTATTGGAGATGATGTTGTTTTTACAGATTTGACTAATGGGTTGGACGGAACAGTTATGCAATGGAACTGGAATTTTGGGGATGGAATTACCGGCACAAATAAACAGGAGCAGCATTTATATACAGCGGCAAAAACTTATGATGTATCCCTGTACATTGTAAACAGCCTGGGTTGTAACAGCGATACTTTAACGCAGCAGTTTACTGTAAATGCTTATCCTGTAGTTGATGCAGGCCCTGATGGTATTGTACTTGAAGGCGGTTCGTTTACAATGAAGCCGGTTATTACTGGTAACAATCTGCAATATTTGTGGAGCCCTGCTACTTATTTAAACAATACTAACACGGCAACACCTACTGCAAGTAATATGCTGGATGATATTACTTATCAATTAGTAGTTACTGCAAGAGGCGGATGTGCCGCACCACCGGATTTTGTGTTTGTAAAAGTTTTAAAAGCACCAAAAGTGCCGAATACATTTACACCTAATAATGATGGTATTAATGATTTCTGGCTTATAGATTATTTAGATACTTATCCTAATTGTAAAGTGCAGGTATTTACAAGAACAGGGCAATTGGTATTTGAATCGAGAGGGTATAAGAAACCATGGAATGGTACCATTGGCGGCAAACCATTGCCATTTGATACGTACTATTATATTATTGAACCTGAAAATGGCCGTAAGCCAATTACCGGATATGTTACGATTGTAAAATAAAGGCTCACTGAATCCCCGGAAAGGAACTTATTAACTAAATGGTATTGGAAAAAAAGAGTGGCATTGTTGAGTAAGTATTTTGATTTTTTAATTTAGTATTCAAAGAAAAGAAAAGCTGTATCATGAAAAAAATATTATTATTTGCGATGGGATGTTTGAGTGGTGTTATTGTGCTGGCGCAGGCAAAACCATTTTATACACAATACATTTTAAACAATTACATCCTTAATCCTGGTGTAACCGGTATTGAAAATTATACCGATGTAAAACTGAGTAACCGTAACCAGTGGACGGGAATTAACGGAGCACCGGTCACCAGTTATTTCAGTATTCATGCACCCATTGGTAAAACAGATTTACGAACCAGTGCAACTTCTTTTGAAGTGCCGGGAGAAAACCCAAGAGGACAAAGGTTATGGGAAGAATATACGCCACCGGATGCTCATCATGGCATTGGCTTTATTGCTATGAATGATAAGGCTGGCTATATTAACCGATGGTCGTTTAATGCATCTTATGCTTATCATATACCACTTAGTGTAAAAACAACTTTATCGGCAGGCATTAATGCTGGTTTTACAAGTGTTAATTTAGATCGTTCAAAAATTGAATGGGCGAATTTAGATCCTAACGATCCTGCAATTGGTATCAGTACAGGAGAATTAAAAAAAGTTAAACCAGAAATTGGCGCAGGCTTATGGTTATATTCTGCAAGATATTTTTTAGGTGTGTCTGCATTAAATATAATTCCCGGTAAAGCAAAGTTTGTAAATAATGATAAGTACGGTACTTATTATACGCCAAATTATTTTTTAACTGCAGGGTATCGTTTTTCACTCACAGATGATGTGATGGTAATGCCTTCGGTAATGATGCAATACTGGCAACCGCAGTTAGCAGGTTTGCATACTAACGTTAAACTGCAATACCTTGATAAAGTTTGGGTAGGAGGGAGTTATCGTTTTTCAGATTTAATTTCAGGATATTCTGCTATGGCAGGATTAAATATTTCCAATACAATGAACATAAGTTATGCTTATGAAAATGCTACCACATCAAGGTTAAGAACCTATACCAAAAATACCCACGAAATAATGGTAGGATTTATTATTGGTAATAAATACAGCCAGGCTTGTCCGAGGTGTTATTAAAAACGGAATTGGGAATTAAGAATGGAGAACAAAACGATTTTAAAAAATTATTCCTGATTGATAAGAGTGGTATCAATTTTATTCTGTAGCGAATCTGGGTTAACTTCTTTTGCAGCAAGCATCCATTCGGGAATTAAAACCCATTCGCCATTAATAAAAGACACGGTATAAACTTTTACCGAAGCATTTTTAGAACCTGACTGTTCTTCTTTTATAATAATCTGTCTTGTTGCATCATTTTCTTTTAAAGCAACCGGGGTTACAAAATTTTCATCCATTTGCTCTGCAAATATTACTGCTTTTTCCTGGATAGATTTTATTAAAGGCTCCAATTGTTTCAGCTGCTTTTCAATAATGGGCTGCTGTTTTTCTACCGATGCCTGAATCTTTTTTAAATTTTCATCGGTAAGATTTTCTATAATGTTATTTACAAAGGTTGGAATGTTTAATTCATTATCAGTTTCTGCAACAGGCATAATGATAGCCGCCGGTACAACAGGTTTTACTGCTGTGGTAATTTTATTTTGAAAAAATAATGCAGTTGCAACAGTGCAAACTAATAAAAAAGTGAATAAAGGAAATATCAGCAGGTTTGTTTTTTGATGTTTAAAATTTTTACTGTTGGTAAAAAAATTCATACGCTTTAGTAATTGTTTTTTGCCTGTTACTGCTGCTAACTGATATTGAGGAATGTATTGCTGAAGATATTGCGCCTGTAATAATGTTTCTGCATATAATATTGGCGAATACTGAAAAGTTATTACGTTGCTGTCGCAATGCTTTTCTCTTTCTAAGCGTATTTTTTTACAAATTAAAATAATGAAAGGGTTGAAGAAGAAAATATTTTCTGCCATAATTAAAAACCAGTTGAGCAGGTAGTCATTTGCTTTTATATGTGTAAGCTCGTGCAAAATGAGGGTTTCTGCCTGCTGCATGTTTATCTGATTTACCAATGCTACGGGTAAAAGAATAACGGGTTTTAAAAAGCCAAAAGTAACCGGTGCATTTATGGTGTTGCTAAACCATAAATGTACTTTTCTTTTTATGCCAAAATGATTAGCTTTTAAAGCAGTAAATAATTTTAAATCTACCGACGGTTTTTGCAACCCGGCATAATGTAGGTTTTTAAAATTACGCCATTCGTAAATGGCTTTTATAATTTTATAACTAACAGCAATAATGTACAGCGAACAAAGCCAGGGTGTATATGCACTGAGCATATTTTTAGAAAATATTCCGTTTACAGCCTCGCCAATATAGTTTGCAGTAAAAGTATTTTCTGCATCAAAATAATAAATAGAAAAAGTAGTAAGCGAAAAAACTGTTTGTGTAAGCAATAAAATAAATAACCAGTTCCTTTTTTGTAAAGGATTAATTTTATTGTGAGCAATTTTTTCAGATAAAAAATAAACCAGCAGCAATAAACCAGCCTGCCAAAAGCTGTGCAACATACTCATGCAGAAACTGTAGGAGAGAAGCGCCATCTTAGAGTTAATTAGTTGATTAGTTAATTGGTTGACTTGTTTTTTATTTATCTTTTTTAAGCTGCGTAATCAATTCCTGAATTTTTTCCAGCTCTGCTTCACTAGCATTGTGGCCGCCTAATGCCTGCAATACTAAATTGGCAGACGAACCTGCAAATAAGGTATCAATCATTTTGTTTAAAAATTGCTTTTGTGTTTTTTCCCTGGTTACGGCAGGTTGGTAAATATGTGTTTTGCTGCTGTCGTTACGGGTAACCAAGCCTTTTTCAAACATGATCTGCATCAATTTTAAAGTTGTGGTGTAGCCACTGTCTTTTGTCTTTGATAACTCTTCATGCACCACACGTACTGTTGCATTTTTTTCGTTCCAAAGCACTTGCAGTATCTCCAGTTCGCTTTCGGTAGGCTTAAGAATTTTAATTAATGTCATTTTATTACGATTGTTTTCGTAAGCAAAATACGATTTTACTCGTAAATAGCAAATCCGTTTATGTAATTTTTATTAACAATTAACTTTTAGGGGAGATATTCCCGCTGATTTCGCAGATGTCGCAGAAATAAGTTTGGGTATGAAGTTGGAAAATGGCGTTTGGTTAAACGCAAAAAAAAGCCCTGATGTAGAAACATCCTGACTTCTTGGTTATAATGGTTCTGATTAGACTTTTTGAATATCCTGCTAAGATATTAGAAACTTTTAATTTTTAAAAGTTATTTCCGGGTATTCTTTAATTCAATATCGGCGCCGCCTAACGCATCAACTAATGTTTTGTATTTAGCAGCTGCGTCTTCTTTCAACTCATTCCCATCTACAGAAACTTTTCCTTTTTTTATGGCTAAAGAATAATTATCTTTTTTTAATAAATTATCTGCGGCTAATGCGTCAATCAAACTATTTGTTTTGGCATTTATTTCGTCTTTATCAGCCATAACTGTTACATTCATTTTACCAGAGCCATCTTCCTGAGTAATCTTCATTTCTTTAATTACTTCATTCTTAATCGTTTTAGACTCAGCTTTGCCATAAATGGTTGCAAGGGTAGGCGCAATCACCAAAGAAACGATGCTCATCAATTTAATTAAGATATTCATTGACGGGCCTGAAGTATCTTTAAATGGATCACCAACGGTATCTCCGGTTACAGAAGCTTTGTGCGGCTCTGATTTTTTATAAAACATTTCGCCGTTTATTTCAACACCTTTTTCAAAAGATTTTTTTGCATTATCCCATGCTCCACCGGCATTGTTCATAAACATTCCCATTAATACACCACTAACGGTGGCGCCTGCTAAAAAACCGCCTAATACTTCCGGGCCAAAAGAAAAACCAATAATTAACGGAGATAATAATGCGATAGCACCCGGCAACATCATCTTTTTTAAAGATGCTTCTGTAGAAATGGCCACACATTTATCGTACTCCGGTTTGCCGGTGCCTTCCATAATACCAGGGATAGTGCGGAACTGCCTGCGTACTTCTTCTACCATTGCCATAGCCGCTTCACCTACTGCACGAATGGCCAAAGAAGAAAATATAAAGGGAATCATTCCACCCACAAATAAACCAGCTAATACCGGCGCTTTATAAATATCAATACCTTCAATACCTGAAATACCCACAAAGGCTGCAAACAAAGCCAGCGCTGTTAAAGCAGCAGAAGCAATAGCAAAACCTTTACCCGTAGCCGCAGTTGTATTACCTACCGCATCAAGTATATCTGTTTTTTCACGAACATCTTTTGGTAACTCACTCATCTCTGCAATACCGCCTGCATTATCAGCAATAGGGCCGAATGCATCAATAGCCAATTGCATAGCTGTTGTTGCCATCATACCGGCAGCAGCAATGGCTACACCGTATAAACCAGCACAATAAAAACTCATGTAAATACCAGATGCTAAAACTAATATTGGTAAGAAGGTACTTTCCATACCCATTGCCAAACCGCCAATTATATTTGTTGCATGACCTGTTGCTGATTGACGAATAATACTTTTTACCGGACGCTTGCCCATTGCAGTATAATATTCAGTTATCATACTCATTAAAGTACCTACTGCAAGACCCACCATAATGGCTCCGAAAATACCATTCTTGGTAAACTCATGACCACGAAGTGTCATGGTATCGGGCATTAAATAATTTACTAAGAAGTAAGAAGCAATTGCAGTTAAAACAATAGAACCCCAGTTACCCATGTTTAATGCGTTCTGAACTTTTTGTGTACTTAAGCCTGCGCTTTCGCTTATCTTAACAAAAAATGTAGCGATGATAGAAAATACAATTCCCATTGCCGCAATAAGCATTGGTAATAAAATAGGAGACATGCCACCGAAATGATCTGTCATTGCATTTGTTTCTCTTCCCAAAACCATAGTTGCTAAAACAGTAGCCACATAACTTCCAAAAAGATCGGCACCCATACCTGCAACGTCACCCACATTATCACCCACATTATCTGCAATAGTTGCAGGGTTACGTGGATCATCTTCCGGAATACCAGCTTCTACTTTACCCACTAAATCAGCACCCACATCCGCAGCTTTTGTATAAATACCACCACCCACTCTTGCAAACAATGCAATGGATTCGGCACCTAAACTAAAGCCGGTTAATATTTCTATTGTACGCTCCATTTCCACACTGTCAACTGCGGCACCGGGAGCAAAAACCATTTTTAAAATTATAAATAAACCACCTAAGCCTAATACTGCTAAACCAGCAACGCCTAAACCCATTACACTACCACCGGTAAAAGAAACTTTTAAAGCTTTGCTTAAACTGGTACGGGCAGCCTGTGCCGTACGAACGTTTGCTTTAGTAGCCACCTTCATTCCAATAAATCCGGCTAAGGCACTAAAGAAGGCACCGAGTATAAATGCGACTGCAATACTCCAATGGCTATTGGCATTGCTGTAACCCATAACGCCTAACAACAAGGCGCCAATAATTACAAAGTAGGTAAGAATTTTATACTCGGCTTTTAAAAAAGCCATAGCACCTTCAGCAATGTAAGTGCTGATTTCTTTCATGCGGTCGTTACCGGCATCCTGCTTGCTTACCCAATTAAATTTTATTAGTGTGTAGAGCAAGCCTACAATACCCATTGCCGGAACGGCGTAAATCAAATTATCCATAATAAGTTGTTCTGAATTTTGGACGGCAAAAATAGGGGAAATGGTTTAAAAACAGGCAGAAAGCATTGGCTATTTGGCAGATAAGGAGGGGTTAATACCGTTTTGATTAGCCGATGAGGATAAAATTTTAAATCCTTCGCCTGTATATTGAACAATATCTCCTGCTATCATGGCTTCGGGAGAAAGTTTGGCTGCTGCAAAATCTCCTGCCAAACCATGAAGATAAACTCCCATTAAACAAGCTTGCAGGGGAGTGTACTGCTGTGCCAGTAAGCCGGTGATTATTCCGCTGAGTACATCGCCGCTGCCTGCAGTTGCCATGCCAGCATTGCCCGTATTATTAAAATAGCCCTTGCCATTTGGTGTGCTTATAAATGTATGATGACCTTTTAAAACAATATAAAGATTGAGTTCTTTAGATTTTTGTAATGCAAGATTTATTCTATCGAAATCATTTGCACTTGTGCCAAACAGCCTCTCAAACTCTTTTGGATGTGGGGTAAGAATACATTTTGCAGGGATAAGAGAAAGCAACGATGGGTTATCACCAATAATGTTTAATGCATCAGCATCTAATAAAATAGGTTTATTTATTTGCAGAAAAATTTCTCTTAATAAAGTTGTATGCGATGGATGCAAGCCAATGCCGGGGCCAATACCAACGGCATCAAATTTCTTTATTTCACTGGCAGATAAAATATAGTCATCTCCCGAAACTAAACACATGGCTTCGGGCACAGCGTTTTGTAAAATATTATATCCGCATTTCGGAATGATACAGGTTAATTTACCCACGCCACTTCGTAAGCAGGCGTTGGCACTTAAAATGGCTGCACCCATCATACCATAACTGCCACATAACAGCGCCGCATGGCCATAATTTCCTTTGTGTGAAAATTTATTTCTTGGTTTATAAATTGCTTTGATAGAATGGAGATCGGTTAATTCAAAAACTGCAGCTTCTTCTGTTTCAAAATTTTTATGCAGACCGATATTTAGCAGGTGGATGCTACCGCAATAATTTTCATTCTCCGGTAATAAAAAAGCTAGTTTATAATTTTGAAAAGAGAGGGTATGAGTTGCTTTAATAACGGTGTTATTTTTTGATGAACTGTCTGCTGCTAAACCGCTGGGTAAATCTATTGCAATGATTGCTGCTTTACATTTATTGATATGATTTACTAATGCCTCACTAATCTCTTGTAATGGTTTATTTAAACCTGTACCGAATAACGCATCAATAATTACTGCATCGATTTTTATTGCAGGAAAAAAATCAGGAGATTGAATAAAATGAATGTCTGTACTGCACTCATGTAATCTGGCTAAATTAATTTGAAAATCGGGGGAGCCAATATTTCCAAATTCAAGAATGTAAACGGTTACTGCAATTTTTTTTTGAATGAGCATTCTTGCAATGGCTAAACCATCGCCTCCATTATTGCCTTTACCACAAAAAATTTGAAAATGTTTTTTATTGTAATTATTTTCTGTAAGCCACTCCACACATCTTGCTGCAGCTCTTTCCATTAAATTAATGGAAGTAACGGGTTCGTTTGCTACTGTAAAAGCATCCCATTGTTTTATTTGTGCTGCAGAAAATATTTTCATGCATTGAAGTTACAAAACAATTACGCAGGGGATAAGATTGATTGAGTTAAAAATTAAAGGCGATTGTATACCGCCGCAGATAACCAAGTTTTATAATTTTTCTAAAACATTTTTTGTAAGTTCATTTTGCACTTCGCCAGTGTTTAGAGTGGTTGCCGGTTCAAATAATAAAATATGCACTTCTTCTTTTGCAACAGGTTTGTGTTCGGTTCCTCTTGGTACAATTAAAAATTCACCTTCCTTTATTGTTATCATCTTATCTCTTAATTCCATAAATAATGTACCCTTTATCACCAAAAACAACTCATCTTCATTATCGTGTTTATGCCAGATAAATTCGCCATTAAGTTTTACTGCTTTTACCTGCTGCCCGTTTAACTCGCCAATAATACGGGGATTGCAGTAATCGTTAAAAAGGGATAGCTTTTCTGCGATATTTACTTTATCCATAAATTATTTTTTATTGGTTAAAGCTGATATTTTTTTATGCAATTCCACTACCTGCGGTATCAGCAATTGCTCCTCATCATTTATAATAACAAAATCGCATAGCTGCATTTTGGAGGTTTCATCCAGTTGTTTGTTTATACGGGCCATCACTTCTTCCTCGGTAACACCGTCCCGCTGTATGGTGCGTTGTATGCGTAAAGAAGTGGGGGCGTACACACCAATTACATAATCTAACTGTTGCTGAGCACCACTTTCAAAAATAAGTGCCGCTTCTTTTATTGCGTAAGAAGAGCGTTGCCTTTTCATCCAGTTTTGTCCATCGTTAATTGTTGCAGGGTGCACCAGCGAATTGAGTAATTGTAATTTTTCAGGTTTTTTAAAAACAATATCAGCAACATATTTTCTATCCAGCTGTCCGTTTTTATAAGATGTAGCACCAAATATTTTCTGAATTTGTTGTTTGAGCGGCCCCTCCGCATTCATTAATTGTTTAGCTGCATCATCAGCATAATACACAGGTATGCCCAGTACTTCAAATACTTTTGCAACAGTGCTTTTACCACTGCCAATGCCGCCGGTTAATCCTATTTTAAGCATAAGCCCCTATCCCCTAAAGGGGATTATTATGTTTTATAAATAAAAAATTTGCGATTTTAGATTTACGATTTCGGATTGAAAACAAATTGCCTCGTCCTGTGTAAATATAAAATCGCAAAACTGTAAAATGAAATAAATTATTTCTTAACCTCAGCAGCAGGCTTGTTAATGTTGGTCGTCCACTCCATGCTGATAGCGCTGCGTTCAATTTTAATGTAACTGCCGGGGCTCACTTCCATTTCTAAAGTATTGTCGTCATTTACTTTATTTACTTTACCATGTATGCCTGCAATGGTTACAATTTTATCACCTTTT
>NZ_JANMUN010000167.1:0-12493 GCF_031391665.1 Ferruginibacter sp. | reverse complement strand
GCTGTCAAACAAACTAAACTGTCCGTTCAATGTGCCTTCGGGTAATTTAAATGTTCCGGTATAACTGCCAAACTCGTTGGTGGTAACAATTAGTTCTGTTACTTTTTGATAGTTGGCATTTCTTAAAATAACTATTGTTTTATAATTGGGCAGCACCACAGTTTTTTTGCCGCCATAATTTTGCTGTAACACAATACCTTTAAAAAATACGGTTTGGCCGGGGCGGTAAATGCTGCGGTCGGTAAATAAAAATGCCTGTGGTTTTATTGGCGTAGGCTGATAACTGTTGTAAGTATTATAACCTTCGTTATCATCCAAAAATAATTCATCGCTGTTGTATTTTAACTGCAGTAAAAAATTTCGGTAGTCTTTACTGTCCTTCATTTTAAATAAACCATTTTTATCAGTGGTATATTTTTCTGCTTTCACTTCTTCGTTGCTGCTGTTTTGGTAATTGTATTTGGTTTCCCAAATTTGTACCTGTGTATTGGCTAGTGGCTGGCCATTATCACGGTGCAGTACATAATACTCGTTGCTATTATTATGTATGTAACTGATGTTGCTTACATAAATGGTTTGTTTGGCAATAATATTTTTTTGTAAAGAAAAATTTTCATCAATGCTGGCTAAAATTAAATATACTCCATTGGCAAGACCGTCAATTTTTATTTCTGCAGCATGGTTTTGATAATCCTGCGGATCGGGTAACACCACACTCCAGTTTTTAATTGATTTTAAAGAAGTGTAATCCTTCCATAGTTTATCATAATCCCTGCGGTCTAATTTTTTTATTTCTTCTTTAGATGTTTTAATAATGCGGAAATAAACTTTAGGAACATTTTTATAATTTACTAATGTGCGAAAGGGATCGTTAATGGTATTTACTTTTTCTGTTTCAATATTTAAAGACGGCTGCATTATGATTGCCATTAAATTTTTGCAATTAACACCGCCTTCGCTTTTTGGATATTTTTTAAAAGTTGCTTCACACAATGCTGCGGCTCTTTTTATTTCGTACTGATTTTCTGCTTTTGTAAAAGGTACAAACTGCTGTCCACGGTCGTAATAAATTCTTGCCCTTAAATATGCAGCCTGTGCAATAGCAGCATTGCCGGCATATTTATCTTCTATATTTTTTAATGCGGCTTCATATAATTTTTCTTTGCCTTCCTTTTCGCCATACTGGTTTACAAAACTAAGGCGTATTAAATCGGCATCAATTAAGGCATCGGGTTTTGCATCGTTTAAATGAAATTTTAAAATATCCTGCAACAATAAAATGGCTTTATGTTGTACGGATGCAGTGTCTTTTGTTTTAAAAGATGCATTTACAAATTCATTCACGGGTGCAAAAGCTTTACTGTCGTTTATTTTAAATTGATAAGCAGGTTTGGTTAACTGATTTTCATCTGTAGTAAAATATTGCAAAGCCCGGTGCGCTAAAAAATCAAAAAGTGTTGGCCGCAACTGCCGGGTGTTTTCTCCTTTAATTATAATTGGTGCAAAGCCATCCAGCCTGGTTGTTTTTAAAAGATTATCATTTTGTAAAGAGGCTTTGTATAATTTACTTATTACGTTGTGTATTTTATCAATGCTCCAGGTGGTGATGTCTTTACTTTTTTCTTCCAGTAATTTTGTGCGGTCGTAAAACCGGTAGCGGTTGTTTTGCAGGTATTGCCAAAACATTTCGGCATGCATACTTTGTAAAATATTTTTTGCAGGGCCATTGGCTTTTGCAATTAAAGTATCTACAAAAAAAATATTATTCTCACGGCTGTCTTCCTCCACCATGTTGCGGTATTTTATTTGATACATGCAACTTTTTATTTGCTGTGCATCATTGTTTTCTTTTACCGCCAGTTTATAAATTACCATCACTTCGGCCAATGCCGATTTGGTAAGGCCTTTCTTTTCAAGTGCCTCTACTTTTTTCCAGTTTTTGATATAAGTATTTTTTGTTTGCGCCATAATGGTTAATGCCAACAGGGTAAAAATTACCGTTAAAGTTTTCTTTAAAAACATAAGGAACTTATTTTAATTACAAGATACAATTTGTTAATGAGCCGTTGTACAATAATAAACAAATTACAATACAGCTATCAGATGTATTGTCTGTGTAAATTTCATAAATACTTGTACATATTTTTCTTTAACGTTTTATTAAGTGTTTGTTTGGCATGCGGCATAGCGTTTGAATATTACACATCAGCAGTTAAAAAATAAAATAAAAGCTGCACACAAAATTGTTCACTTCTAAAATTATTACAATGAAAAAGATCTTTACTTTATTATCAGTGCTGGGGATTATATCCTCTTCATTTGCCCAGTGGCAGCAAAATCCGCAACAGTATCCCAATCAAAATGGCGGACCAAGACAAAACAGTAATTACAATCAAAACAGTTCTTTAATAGTAAGTTCTGCATCGCAACGCCAGGTTTCGGTTTATGTTGACAGTTATCAATATCAAAGTAATGGTAACAACGGTGCTGTAAATGTGGGTCAGTTAAGTTCCGGTAATCATAACATTATCATTTATGAAATGAAAAAGAATTTCTGGGGCAAAACTGTACAGCAGGAAGTATATAATGCTAACCTGTATTTAAAACCCGGTGTTGAAACCACACTTTTTATTAACAATTTAGGACAGGTAAGTATTAGCGAACGCCAGGTAAGTAATAATAATAATGGCGGTTATAACAATAACAATGGCCCGGGCAACAATGGTAACGGTGTTGGCTATGGTTACGGAAGAAAAAAGAATAAACAAAAAAAGAATAAGCAGCAGTGTGATGATGATGATCACAGAGGAAATAATGGAAATGGCCGTGGCCGCAGTAATAAAGGCGGCAGGGATGACGATTAATCCTTTGGATTCTATATATTTATAAACAATGCCCCGAAATTTCGGGGCATTTGTTTTATGAATTTGATAAGGCTTCGATGAGATTTCGATAAGGCTTCGATGAACTCACCCTGACAAGACTTCGATAAACTCAGCCTTGTAAATCTTAATTTATTTCTTCAATGCTTCAGCCATTGTTTTACCAATATCTGCAGGGCTTGCCGCTACATGAATACCGCAGGCTGCCATAATTTTCATTTTAGCTGCGGCAGTATCATCTTCTCCACCAACAATAGCACCTGCATGGCCCATACGCCTGCCCGGAGGTGCAGTTTGCCCGGCAATAAAACCAACAACAGGTTTTTTATTTCCGGTACTCTTAATATAATTTGCCGCTTCAGCTTCCATACCGCCACCAATTTCTCCAATCATAACAATGGCATCTGTTTCCGGATCATTCATAAATAATTCTACTGCTTCCTTGGTGGTGGTGCCAATGATAGGGTCGCCGCCAATACCAATTGCTGTAGAAATTCCAAGGCCTGCTTTGGCCACCTGGTCGGCAGCTTCGTAAGTTAATGTTCCCGATTTTGAAACAATACCAATTCTTCCTTTTTTAAAAATAAAACCGGGCATAATACCCACTTTACATTCGTCGGCAGTAATTACACCGGGGCAGTTGGGCCCAATCAATCTTGTATTTTTTCCCTGTAAAAAGTTTTTCACTTTCACCATATCCTGCACGGGAATACCTTCGGTAATACACACCACCAAAGCAATGCCTGCATCGGTAGCTTCCATAATGGCATCGGCTGCAAAAGCCGGCGGTACAAAAATTATACTTACGTCGGCACCGGTAATTTTTACCGCATCGGCCACGGTATTAAAAACCGGTTTATCCAAATGAGTGCTGCCACCTTTGCCCGGTGTAACGCCACCTACAAGTTGGGTACCGTATTCAATCATTTGCGTGGCATGAAATGTACCTTCTGTACCGGTAAAACCCTGTACAATTATTTTAGAATTTTTGTTTACAAGAACTGACATGAAGTAATAAATAATTAATAATGAAAAATTTTTATTGAGTGTCGCAAAGATAGGGCAGATGCGTTATTGGAAAAAAGGATATTTTGGTTACGGGCTGAGGGCTGCTATTTGGACTTTTAAGGCGACGCTCCGTTCAACTGCATATCTACGGGGGACTTTTATTGCAGCGGAGGATTGAGGATTTAAGTATATTTGAGTAATAAAAAATAATTAAATGAAAGAAGCTATTCAGTTAGACATAACTTATGACCAGGTGCTTTCTTTGGTACGAAAATTACCTGTTCAGCAAAAAATTAAGCTAAGTAAAGATCTGGAGAAAGAAGGTATTAATTCTAAACTGGGAGAAATATTAAAATCTTTCAAGACAAACGAGTTGAGCCTGGAAACAATAAACAAGGAAGTAGAAATTGTCAGACAAAAATTCTATGAAAGAAAAAAGCATTAAGGTAATATTCGACACCAATGTTTGGATCAGCTTTCTTATAGGTAAAAAGCTTGCAATTATAAAAGATTACATCAGTAATGGTGAAATTAAAATAATTGTTACGCATCAATTGATTGCAGAAATAAAAGACGTTACCGGCAGACCAGGGATAAAAAAATATTTTCCTCAACAATCTGTTACCGATCTTATTAATTTACTTAATGCCATTGCAATAATGGTTGATATTGAACCAACGCATTTTGATTGTAAAGACCCCAAAGACAATTTTTTACTTGACCTTATTGACTACTCCAAAGCTGATTATTTAGTAACAGGCGATAAGTTTTTATTAGAATTAAATCCATTCATGAGCGCTGCTATTTTAAAACCAGCCGAGTTTGAAAGTGTTTTAAGATAAAAGGAGGAGAAAAATTAATTTATACTTATCACATCTAATGAGGACTATTAAATTTGTCGGTTATTTACTTTATCGCTATTACTCAAAAGGTTCAAGAGCTAATATTCCTTATTTCAGTGCAATTTGTTCTATGACACTTCTTGGATATATGCATCTGGTGCAAATACTTATTTTACTTAACTCAGTTGATTTTATTCCTGTTAATTTCAATGATAACAATTTTGCAAAAAGATTAATCATGTTTTTCTTAATGTTGCCTTTATACTTTTTAATGTCAAACTTATTTAGGAAAAAAGATATTGGAATGTTAAAAGCGAAATATGATTCTAATTGGGATAAGGTTTTTTCAGGTAACGTACGGCTGGTTATTTACACAATACTATCATTTAGCCTGATATTTGTATTATTATTATTATTAAAGTGACTAAGATATTTTATGTAATAATAGTCAACAAATAGTGTAACAACCTCACTTCAACAACTCATCCATATTCCTGTCATCACTAATTTTCCCTTTGGCTTCCAGCATACGCATATCTTTTGCATCCTGTAAAAATTCACTGGCAAAAATAAAACTGTTCAGGCGTTCGCTTTTGCTAAATATGATTTCTTTGTTATTGCCAGCCCATTCTTTTTGTCCTTCAAACATGTACAAAATATTTTCACCAATTTCCATTACACTGTTCATGTCGTGGGTATTAATAACGGTGGTCATGTTGAACTCTTTGGTAATATCCATAATCAGTTTATCAATTACCATACTGGTTTGAGGGTCGAGGCCGGAGTTGGGTTCATCGCAAAATAAATATTTTGGATTTAATACAATGGCACGGGCAATGCCCACACGTTTTTTCATACCACCGCTTAATTCAGCAGGGTATTTTTTATTAACATCTTTAAGATTAACTCTTTCTAAAACTTCATTTACCCGTTGCAGTTTTTCGTTAAAATGTTTTTTGGTAAACATGTCTAACGGAAACATAATGTTTTGTTCTACCGTCATACTGTCAAATAAAGCCGAGCCCTGGAACAGCATACCAATTTGCTGGCGCAATTCTTTTCTCGATTCTTCGGTCATATCGGTAAAGCTTACACCATCGTACACAATTTCTCCTTCATCAGGTTCAAACAAACCCACCAAACATTTTTGCAAAACTGTTTTACCACTGCCGCTGGTACCAATAATTAAATTGCACATGCCGGTTTGCATTACATGACTCACATCATTTAATACCACCTTATCCCCGAAAGATTTTTTTATGTTTTTAAATTCGATCATTAGGTTTGAATTAGCATTATCCTGTTGAATAAAGATATATTGTATCCCGATGCATCGGGACGACGCCAATGAAGTTTAATAGTAGTACAAAAGTTTGGTTCAAAAACCTCACCACTCCCGATTTATCGGGAGTCCAAGGGAGAGCGAACTTGAAGCTGGTATCTTTTAATTTCACTAACTTATTAATTTTACAAAACATAATCTTCGCTAAAATCTTCTCCATAATTAGTTCCCCCTTCAGGGGGCGGAGGGGGGCTGTATTCTACAAAAACAACGCCGCCAAAAGATAATCCGCAAACAAAATCATTATACAACTTATCACTACACTTTTGGTACTGCTGCGGCCAATTTCTAATGCGCCACCTTTTACATAATAACCATAATAAGCCGGGATACTGCTGATGATAAATGAAAAAGTAATGGCTTTATACATGGCAAACCTTACATTAAAAGGCATAAAATTTTCAATCAATCCCCTGTCGAATGTATCGGTAGATAAAATGCCGGATGCGGTACCTGCTAATCTGCCACCCCAAATGCCCAGTGCCATTGATAAAATAACCAATAGCGGGATGGTAATAAATGCAGCTAATATTTTAGGCATTACTAAATACGATTTGGTGTTGATGCCCATTATTTCCAATGCATCAATTTGTTCGCTTACCCTCATGTTGCCCAGTTCGCTGGCTATTTTACTGCCTACAACACCGGCAAGTACAATACAAACTAAAGTGGGTGCAAATTCTAAAATAACCGTATCCCGTACAATTTGTGCAATGGTACTTTTTGGAATTATAGGGCTTACTAATTGATACGCCGTTTGCACTGCACTAACCGCACCCATAAAAACTGAAATGATAACTACAATACCTAATGAGCCAATACCAATTTCCACACACTGGTGCATAAATTCTTTCCAGTACATACGCATGTTTTCGGGCCTGGTAAACATGCCCTTTATCATTAAAATGTAGCGGCCAAAGTGGGTGAAAAAATTCATTCGCAGTTTGTTGTGATTTTTATTCCGGCAAAGATAGATTTGATTTTAATATCTTTTAAATAATTGTAAACGTTGAAACTTAAAAAATCGTACATCCTGCATCCGAAATCATACATTATAAATCGTGGCTGGTTTTTCTAAACCTTTTCCACCACTTGCTTTTATTTACTACTGCTTGTGTATCTGTTTTACATTTCATCTGTGCATCTACCACTGCAATCAACACCATATTAAAAATAGCCCGTATGCTGCTGCCTAATTGTAAAACATGCACTGGTTTTTTTAAACCCAGTAAAATTGGGCCAATGGAATCGGCACCACCAATTTCCTGCAATAAATTATAGGCAATATTACCTGCAGCAAGATTAGGAAAAATTAACGTGTTGGTTTCACCTTCTATCAATTCGGTAAAAGGATAATTATCTTTTAAAATTTCTTTATTAAATGCCATAATACCCTGCACCTCGCCATCGCAAATTAATTCAGGATCTTTTTGTTTTACAATGGCTCTTGCACGGCGCACTAATTTTGCTTCTTCACCTTCGCTGCTGCCAAAGTTAGAATAACTGAGCATGGCAATACGAGGCTTAATATTAAATTGTTTTACTTCTTTAGCCACCAATAAAGTTATCTCTGCCAGTTCTTCAGCAGTGGGATTAAAATTAATAGTAGTATCGGCTAAAAATAATGGTCCACGTTTGGTGAACATGATGTACATGCCTGCAATTTTTTCAACACCATCTTCTGTACCAATTACCTGCAGCGCAGGTTTAATGGTATCAGGATAATTTCTGCTCAGCCCGCTGATCATACAATCTGCTTCACCAGTTTCTACCAGCATGCAGCCAAAATAGTTACGGTCTTTCATCGCTTTAAAAGCTTCGTATTTATTTACACCACGGCGCTGGCGCTTTGCAAAAAATGCATCACCATATTGTTTACGCAGGTCTTCATGCTTATCATCTTTCGGGTTTAAAATCGGCATGCCTTCTAAATCAATTCCATTATCCAATGCTAATTTTAAAATGCGGTTTTCATCACCCAATAAAATAGGATAAGCCACACCTTCTTCCTGCACCAATTGTGCAACTTTTAAAATTTTTAAATTTTCTGCATCAGCAAACACCACTCTCTTTGGATCTTTACGTGCCTTGTTACCAATAACACGGCTTAACTGATTATCTAATCCTAACCGTTTATTTAATTCCAGCTCGTACGCAGGCCAATCGGTAATGGGATATTTTGCAACACCGCTTTCCATTGCTGCTTTGGCAACAGCAGGCGCAACGGTTGATAATAATCTTGGGTCAACAGGTTTTGGAATGATATAATCCGGCCCGAATGAAATTGTTTTTTCGTTGTAAGCCAAATTAACCAGATCGGGTACAGGTGTTTTGGTAAGATCGGCCAAAGCCTTTACAGCAGCTAATTTCATGGCTTCGTTAATAGAGGTTGCCCTTACATCCAGCGCCCCACGAAAAATATAGGGAAACCCTAAAACATTATTTACCTGGTTAGGATAATCACTTCTTCCTGTAGCCATAATTATATCCTTACGGGCAGCCGTGGCCGCTTCGTAACTAATTTCCGGATCGGGATTTGCCATAGCAAAAACAATGGGACTTTTTGCCATCGTTTTTACCATCTCTGCACTAACGGTATTGCCGGCACTTAAACCAATAAATACATCAGCGTCTTTAAATGCTTTGGCTAAATCGTACTCTTTGTATTTAATGTCGGCACAAAAAGCCAGTTTCATTTCTTCAACATCGGGGCGGCCTTTGTATAAAATGCCCTGCCTGTCGAACACCATAAAGTTTTCGTGTTTTGCACCCAGGCTTTCGTATAATTTTATGCAGGCCATAGCTGCAGCACCAGCGCCATTTACCACAAAGCGAACTTTCTCAATTTTCTTTTTTTGAATTTCCAAAGCATTCAGCAAAGCAGCAGCACTTATAATTGCAGTGCCATGCTGGTCATCATGCATGATGGGAATTTTGCAACGCTTTTTTAATTCCTGCTCAATGTAAAAACATTCGGGTGCCTTTATATCTTCTAAATTAATACCTCCAAAAGTAGGCTCTAAAGCCTGCACTATTTGTACAAATTTTTCCGGATCGGTTTCGTTTATTTCAATATCAAATACATCAATGTCTGCAAATATTTTAAACAGTACACCCTTGCCTTCCATTACCGGCTTGCCGGCTTCGGGGCCAATATTGCCCAAGCCTAAAACTGCGGTGCCATTGCTGATTACACCTACTAAATTTCCTTTGGCGGTGTATTTATAAACATCTTCGGGGTTAGCAGCAATTTCTAAACAGGGCGCTGCCACACCGGGTGAATAAGCTAACGATAAATCTCTTTGTGTTTTGGCTTCTTTGGTAGGCACTACTTCAATTTTGCCCGGCCTGCCTTTGGAATGATATTCTAATGCCTGTTGTTTGCGTAATTCTTCTTTTTGCATAATTGTATTTTGCATAATTGCCTTTGGCAATAAATTTTTTGTCACCAGCTGAAGTTCTATGATTAAGCTTCGGTGGCGACGCTCCGTTCAACTAATTAATTCTATTGAACTTTGAGCCTGCAATTTAGTGAAATACTAATAGAGAAAATTTATATAATTCAGGTAAAAATGCTTAAAAATTGCTGGGTGGGAGTTTTGTTTATTAGTTTAAAAATAACTTTATTCTAAGTGATATTTTTTTATTCATCCTGTATTTTTTCTTCGTTGGCAATATATAAATCCTTTGCTGATCAATTTAAAATTATAAAAACTCCAAAAAATATCCGCAACTTTATACCGCACTTTATCTTTAAAAATTAGGCTTATGAAAAAGATTTTTTTTCTCCTGCTTTTTTTTTCTTTTTTGATTTCTGCTCTTTCTCAGGATAGCCGTAGTGATGTAATCCATGCTGGTAATAAACAAAGCATCGGGGCAAAAAAAACAACTCCTGGTTTAAATCCCGCTATTGCTGACCTTTTGATGGCATTGCAAAAGCCTATGACAATTACAAAGAAAGTTGACCTGCTTTATAACATCGCTACCGGTTATTTAAATTATCTAAAAATAGATTCGGCACTTTTTTACACACAAAAAATAAAAGCTATTTCGGATAGTTCAGGCTACGAAGCCGGTCTTGCCAAATACTATCTTGCAAAAGGCAGTGCTTTATATTACCGTAATAAGGGTAATGAAGTAACACAAAACCTGCAGCACGCAATTAGCCTGTTTAATAAATACAACGACAACCTTTTTCTTGGTATAAGTTATCAACAGTTAGCAAGGCAACTTGCTAATGCCAGGGATTATGCAGGTGCCCAAAAATTATACAGTAAAGCTATCCCTTTCCTTATTGCTTCCGGTGATGTTAGCAAGCTGCAATGGCTTGTTTATAATTGCGGACGAAATTTTTATCTAACCCTGGAATTAGACAGCTCCGCCTATTATTTGTCATGGTCTCTGAAACTGGCTGAACAATTACAAAGCAAGCCTAAAATATTCACCTCCGCATCTATGCTGGGTGCGGTATATTATACTGCGGATAATAATGACGAAGCAGAGCGACAATTAAGTTATGCCCTGTCTGTGCAACCTCCCAATGCCGAGAAAGTGCATCTTCGGGGAGTTCTGGCCAATTATGCAGAAGTATTGACATCACAGGGGAAATATGAACTGGCAACTAAAACAATAAGCGAATATGATAAAATAAATGCCTTATTAGGCGATGTGTGGGGAAGTATGACAGAAATGAAATTAAAAGGCAGCTTATTATACCGTCAGGGTAATTATGCATCTGCCCTGCAGTATTTACAGCAAGGGTATAAACATAAACCCGGTGATAATTTATTTGTGCATGATATAATGAATGTTGCTTCTTACCTGGGTAAAACAGAATTAAAAACCGGGTTGGAAGATAGTGCAATTGTTCATTTTCGGCTCGTAAAAAAACTGGCAACGGAATCAAATTACATAGCTGGTATACTGGAAGCTAATATGCTGCTTGCAGAGACCTTTGAGCAAAGCAAACAAATGGATTCTGCCTATCATTATTTCAAATATTATTCCCACCTCCGGGATTCAATCCTAACTTTTAAAAAAGAAAGAACAGTGATGGAACTTAGTGCTAAGTATGACGCAGAAAAACGGGAGCAACGAATAAAAAATCTTCAAACGGAACAACAAGTATATAATTATCAATTGATGTTGAAAAACAAAACAATTGACCAACAGCAACTGGTTGGATTAAAAAATGCCCAGCAACTTACCCTGTTAACACAACAATCGGAAATAAGCAGGCTGCAGGCATCGGAAAAAAACCTGGCACTGCAAAACCGGGAAAAAGAATTTGTAAAAAAACAAAATGAGCTGGAACTGGTGCAAAAAGAAAAACAATTGCAATCGGCACTGGCAGCAAAACAGGCGCAGCAAAAGAACCTTCTGCTTATTATTACTGCAGCTACTTTATTATTTGTTTTATATGGCGCTTACCGGTACCGGCAAAACAAACAATTGAGCAGGCGGCTGTCGCAATCACTTACAGATTTAAAACTGGCACAGGAGCAAATAATAAAAACCGAAAAAGAAAAAGAATCGGAAAATATCCGGGTCAGCATCAGCCGGGATATACATGATGAGGTAGGTGCTACCCTAAGTGGTGTTGCCCTTTTCAGCGAAATAGCAAAAGAAAAAGTGCGACAGCACAGGCAAAAGGATGCTATGGAATACCTGGAACATATCTCCACCAACTCAAAGGAAATGGTGGAAAAAATAAGCGATATAGTATGGGCCATCAATCCGGATAATGACAGCTTTGAACGAATTACCGAAAAACTCAGGGCTTACACGTTGAATTTATGTGCCGGTAAAGGCATCCGCTTAAATTTTCAGGTAGATGAGGAGATAAACAAGTTAATTCCCGGTATGCAGGTACGAAGGAATATCTATCTCTTCAGTAAAGAAGCAATTAATAATGCAGTAAAATATTCCGGGTGCAAAGAATTATTATTTTCATTGCAACAGCTTAACGAATACAGTTTGCTGAAAATAAAAGATAATGGAAAAGGGTTTGACCCCGATACTGTTGTTAACGGCAACGGGCTGAAAAATTTACAGACAAGGGCCAATGACCTGCAGGCTGATTTTGAATTGAACAGCCACCCCGGTCAAGGAACAACTATAAAACTCCAGTTTAATTTTCACCCAAACGGGGGACAGGCAGTGTGAGAATAATTTAAGTTATTTATAAAAATAAATTAGTGGCAATACGGATTATAATATTTGAAGACAATAAGCTGATGCGGAATGGTTTTGAAGCTATCTGCAACGGCACCGAAGGCCTAATCTGCTGCGGCGCATTTGCCGACAGTTTTGAATTGGATTTTAAAATAAAAAAAACAAACCCACAGGTAATCCTCATGGATATTGAAATGCCGGGCATAGATGGCATAACAGCCACCGGCTATATAACAAAAAAATGG
>NZ_JANMUN010000148.1:0-7737 GCF_031391665.1 Ferruginibacter sp. | reverse complement strand
CGGGTTCTTTTCTTCCCAATATACTGCTGCTACCATGCTGCCGTCAATATCATCTTTGGGTGATGGAACGCCTAATGCCGCTGCTAATAATTTTAAAGAAGTATAATTTTTATAATCGCCAAAGCGCCAGTATTGAAAAGTATCCACGGTGTTGGTATCCCATGGTTTCATGTTTTGAAAATCGAGGTAAACAGGAATGGGCAAACCATTTATTAAAAGCCTGCGGCAGATAAAAGGAATATCAAACTCTTTTATATTATGCCCGGCAAAACTCCATTTATTATTTTTTGCTTCCATAATATTTATGGTGGCAATAAAATCCTGCAGCAGTTTTTTTTCATCGTCGCCGTAAAAAGATTTAAGTCGCAATTGCAATTTACCCTCCTGCTTTATAAAATAACCTATGCTGATGCAAACAATTTTTGCAAACTCGGCCATTACACCAGCACGCTGCGGATAAAATTCGGCAGCGGTTGTAAAGTCTGGTAAAGAGCGCTGTGTCTTTTCTTCCCACAATTTTTTCCAGTCGTCGTTTAATAAATCGAATGTGGGGTGCTGAGGTACAGTTTCAATATCTATCAGCAATAAATTTTCCAGTACAATGTTTTGCATAGCGTAATTATTAGGAATTGTAAAATACAATCTCCTTTTAATAAAACAAAGTATGTGCGAAGAAAAATTAAAGAGATACTTCTTTATCGCTTAGAAGCTGTTTGAATTAATTTTAACAGAATACAATTTGGCTAAAGCCTTTTGTATTTTCATTACATTACCACGCCTTTAAAGGCGTGGTAATGCAAATAGAGTTTGTCGGCTTTAGCCAAATAAATAAAAAATAAATAACTCAAACAGTTTCTTAAACAGTTATTGCAAAAAAATTGTCTTACAAGTTTTGAGTATTTTTCAACTAACGGCCTGTAGCTGTTAGTACCCTACTTTTTGCCTTGACGCAAAAAGTAGCAAAAAAGTCAAGGCAGGAAAGAATACAGCCCTTTCCTGCCATGGAGCTATACTCATCTTTAGTACTACTGTAACTTCAACATTAGTTCTCTACTCTTTATTTCAAAAGATTAAAAGTAAAACAAAAGAGATTTTAAAATTGTTATTTAAAATTTAACCCGGTGTGATATTATTTATTGTAAAAATTTCAATAAGATTAAAACGTAACGCCAACAAATACCTGTATGGCCTGATTCTTCCAGGTTTGGCGATCGTCGATGGCGTTGATATCTGATAAGCCCAGTTTATACCTTGCGCCTAAATTAATTAATGGCAATTGAATCCATAAACCACCGATGGCACTCCACTCGGCATTTTTATAAATGTTACCATTATTTTTTAAACTATCGACAGTTTGTTTTACTAAGCCACCATACGAAGGACCAATCTGCAGCTTTACTCTTTTACTGGGGCCGATACTTACATTTAATAAAACCGGCACTTCAATATAATTTAGTTTAGAAGATTTTTGGCTGCCATCACGAAACAAATCGTTGTACACATCATTAGGATCATTACTAAACTCGGAAGAGGTTTGTACAAAATTTACCTCGGGCTGAATGCCGAACCTGCTGGCAAAATTAAATTGCATAAATGCCCCCAACTGATAATTATAATTGAACCCGCTTTTAAATGACTGGCCTGTAATTTTATTAGCATTAACACCGGCCTTTGCACCAAAGCGGAAAAAGTTTTCATGATCGTCGCTTAATTTATTGCGCTGTGCAAATACAGATGCAGAAGAAAATATGAGTATCGCTGTAAGTAGATTTTTCATTTTTTAGATTTTAGTTTGAACGTAATTATTACTGCTAACATTATGCCAAAGCAATACTTTAACAAAACTATGTTTGTACAATAAGCAAGCCTGCGCAAAGGCAGGCTTTACTTACTTTAAATAACCCCGTTAAAAATTATTGTATATTTTTTATCTTCTCCAATGGCCGGGTATCCAAACCCATCCACCTCTTCTGTGTTTCCAATGCCCTTCTACCCAAACATGTCCGGGTTGTGGCGGTGTTGTCCAGTAACCATCTGTGTAAGCATACTGATTGCCACGCCAAACATAATTTCCTCCCATCCAAACATATGCCGGTGAAGGACGAGCGGGCCTTACACGGTATGCAGGCGGGCCGGGGCGGACTTTTACAATAATTTGTGCATCTGCTGCTGCAGAGAATGATATTGCTATTATCAACATCATTACAATTTTTGAAAAATATTTTTTCATGATGATTTATTTTATGAGCCTATGACTTTATAATTACAGTATGGTTTAAAAGCAAAATGTTGAAAATAAAAAAAGCGGTTTAAAAAACCGCTTTAATAAAAGTTCAATAAAGGTATTCAGTACAAGTGAGTGACACAACGATGTTGAACATAGTTATATCGCTTGTTACAAAATTGTATTTCTATTTTGCCCCTGGCAAACAATGTTGTTTTAAATATGTGGTGTATAAGGTTGTTAAGTGCTGCCATGTTCCTTCGCCTTCGCTAATGCTGTGCGTACGGTTGGGGTAAGGCATAAATTGAAATTGTTTATTGTGTTTTATTAATTCATTCAATAATTGTTCAGCATTACTGTAATGCACATTATCATCGCCGGTGCCGTGTATGTATAATAGATTTCCCTGCAGATTTTTTGCATAATAAATGGGCGAGCCTTTTACAAAATCATCACGATTTTCCTGGGGTAAACCCATGTAGCGTTCCTGGTAAATATTATCATAATTCAATTGATTGCCTACTGCTGCTATGGAAATACCTGTTTTAAAAATATCCGGATACTGAAACATTAAATTTAATGTAGATGATCCTCCGCCGCTCCACCCCCAAACTGCTACACGGTCTTTATCAAAATAACTTTTATCGGCTAATAATTTTTTCATGGCCATTGCCTGATCCCTTACGTTTATTAAACCAATTTTTCTGTAAATAGATTTGCGCCATTTGGCACTTTTTAGCATTGGTGTACCACGGTTATCTATCGACACCTGTATGTAACCATCAGCTCTTATATCGCCATTGTATAAAAAATTACTGTGATTGCCGTAACTATTTTGTACGGTATTTGCTGCAGGCTCGCCATACACATATAACACCACAGGATATTTTTTTGCTGCATTAAAATTTGCAGGTTTATTTATCCATGCATCTAATGTTACATTATCTTCTGTGGTTATTTGTAAATATTCCACATCGTTAGTGTTATCAGTTTTTATTGTTGCTGCAATACTTTTAGCATTGCTTACAGGTTTATTATCGGGCAATGTTATCCATTCTGTTACCGGTGGTGTGGTACTGTTAGAAAAAGTGTGTGTGGCAAACTTGCCATTGGGAGAAATAGTATAGTTGTGTGTACCCACTAAATTTTCGGCACTTAACAGTTCTGCATCTTCTTTATTTTTTTTGAATTTATCTATAACACCTGTTTTATTTTCTATACGGATGCGGTATAAATATAATTGTGTGGCATTAGATGGTGATGCGGTAAAATAAATATAGTTATTAGCTTCGTCGATGCTTTTAATTACATCAACATCATAATTGCCTTTGGTTAATAAAGTTTCTGTTTTACCATCACGGCTAATTTTATAAATATGGCGCCAGCCATCTTTTTCGCTTACTAAAATAAAATCCTGTCCTTTGTTTATAAATGTAAAACCGCCGGGTTCGCCAAAAATATCCGAGGAGTTTAAATCCACCCAGGCCTCATCATTTTCGGCCCAAAAAGTATGGGTACTTCCATCGTTAGTGTTACAATATATTAATTTACTTTCCTGTTGCTTACGGTCTAATTGCTGCACCATTAATTCGTTAGTACCACTCCATTCCATACGGGGAAGATAATGCTGCTGCGGATCGCCTTCAATTTTCATCCATTTAATAATACCCGATGAAATATCTGTAACACCAATTTTTACAGGCGAAGGTGCTTCGCCAACTTTTGGATACTCTACCGGAATTACTTTGCTGTAATTACTGTCGGTAGTGTTCAACATAAAGTAGTCCCTTATTTTTGTTGCATCTACCTGCCAAAAAGCAATTTTGCTTCCATCGGGGCTCCACCTGAAACCATCCCGGCAACCAAACTCTTCTTCGTACACCCAATCAAAAGTTCCGTTAATTAATTTTCTTGTACCATCGTTAGTCATTTTTTTTATTGTGTTAGATGATACATCTTCCACAAATAAATTATGTTCGCTTACATAAGCTACTTTTTTTGCATCAGGAGAAAATTTTGCAAACATTAATGATTGTGCCGGCCTACCCTTACCCAACTGCGTTATGCGGTTTGATGCAATATCTAAAACCCAGTATTCGCCCCTGGTATTTAAGCGCCATACTTTTAATGTATTGGTAAAAATTAATAATTTAGTATTGTCTTTACTGAATGAATATGATTGCGGCAATAAAGTTTTGTACCCCGGAGGTGTTAGCTGTTCTTTTTTGATAAGAATAGTTTCTGCATCGGTTTTAGGATCCACCTTAACAATGTTGCCTTCTTTAATTTTGGTGTAGGCATTACCATCTGCCGTCCAGTTTATACGGCCACGCTGTGCAATTAATAATTGAGTTGAAAAAATAAACAGTATGCTTAGTGCAATAATCCTGAACTTCATATGTATAATTTTAGAGAATAAAAGTAAGCAATTAGATTAACTGATAATCACCATTGGCAGAAAAGGATTTATTTTTAATTTCCTGTTTCCTTAAGGGAAATTAAGAAACATTAATTTAGCAAAAAATATAACAGGTCTTTTTAAAACGTATGGATAAAGAAAAACTAAGATTAGATAAATATTTATGGGCCATCCGCCTGTATAAAACCCGTAGCCAGGCTGCTGATGCCTGCGATAAAGGAAAAGTAAAACACAACGGAGATAATTGTAAAGCCGCCAGAATAATAAACGTGGCTGATGAATACGAAGTAAAAACTGAGGCTAAAAAATGGTTAATAAAAGTTACCGCACTTTTAGATCACCGGGTGCAGTATGCTGAAGCAATAAAACATTACACCGATATTACGCCTGCTGAAGAATTGGACCGCATTAAATTTCAGGCAGCAGTTTTTCATACAGGTAAAAGAATGAGTAAACAGGGCAGGCCTACAAAAAAAGATAAAAGGGATTTAGACGAGTTTATGAATTAACAGCAATGCATTAAACAACCAGCGGTATTTCTACAATTATTTCGCAGCCTTTACCCGGCGATGATTTTAAAATAAATTTACCAGAAAAAGATTCAGCTCTTTTCTTAATATTGCTGAGGCCGATACCTTTTTTTGCAGTTTTTACATTAAAGCCTTTACCATTATCAATTATCTTCATCGTTACCAAATCCCCTGATCTTGTAAGGGTTATTTCTATTTCAGTTGCCTCTGCATACTTAACAACATTTTTTATTTGCTCCTGCAGTATCCTGTATAAGTTTATCTCTATATCGCCATCAAGTGCATTGCACTGGCTATCAAAATTCAGTTTTATTTTAAATTGATTATTTACATTAAAGGTTTGTAATAAATCTTCAAAAGCATCTTTTAAAGAACTGTCATCAAAAGAAGCCGGCGCCAATTTATGCGATAATTTCCGCAACTCTTCAATGGCATTTAAAATATGCCCCTTACCCATTTCAATAAATTTATGCGATTCTTTTGTAGCTGCCCTGCTTCCTTTAACCATGCTGAGTGCAAGCACCGATCCGGCTAAAATTTGATTTACATTATCGTGCAATTCCCCGCCAATAAAATTGCGTTCCTGCTCCTGTGCATCTATTATTGCCTTTGATGTCCGCATTTCTTCATCTACCTGGTAAGTAATATCCTGCATGGCGCCAATCATTCTGCTGGGGTTTCCCATTTCATCAAACATTACATAAGCCCTGTCAAAAATATGTTTGTAGGTATCATCGGCACAGCGGAATCTGTACGTTATCTGAAATTTTTGCAAGCCTTTTTCAAAAACATCTTCTACTAATTCTGTTACTTTTTTAAAATCATCGGGATGAAGTTTATCATTCCACCAGTCAACAATTTTTTCTACTTCATCAGCTTTGTATCCAAACATTTTATTAATGCCTTCATTATACACCATGGTGTTATTTACAATGTCCCAATCCCAAATAGTATCGCTGGTAGCACGGGCAAGTATATCATACCGGTCAACAGCTATTTTAATTTCTGCTGCTGCTTTACTGCGAAGTTTTTCTTTTTCAAAAACTTCTAATGCAAACGACACATCACTTGTAGCTTCTTCTAATAATGCAATTTCCGCTGCATCAAAAAAATCTTTTACATCAGCATAAAAAGAAAACATGCCTACTACTTTTTCTGAAACTTTTATTGGTACTGCCATAAAGGAACGGTAACCACGGCTTAATGCTTCATCTTTCCATGGTGCCATTCGCCGGTCTTTTTCAATATCGTTGCATACAGAATATTTTCCCATACATAAACCACTAACGATAGGTTCCATGTATTCCGGATTATTGTGCAGTAACTCCGGGTTTATAAAAGTTGGGTGGCTGCTGTCATCACCTGCATGCATTACAGGAATAACGGTTTTTGTTTTTTCATCAATCATACCTATCCATGCCATCCTGAATTTGCCTTCGCTAACAGCAATTTGACAAGCCTCTTTAAACAATGTTGCTTCATCACGGGTACGCACAATCATTTGATTAATGTGGCTGATAAAAAAATACAGCCGGTTGGCTTTTATAATTTTTTCTTCTGCTCTTTTTCTTTCACTAATATCCCTCAGGTTAATAATAATACCTCCAATAGCGGGGTCGGGTGTCATATTTTTAATTACACCTTCCAGCCAAATGTAATAACCATTTTTATTTCTTACTCTTACAGAAAGTTGAATTGTTTTACCGGGGTTAGCCACTGCTTCAACCATCAAAGCCATTACGGTTGATCTGTCATCTGGATGCAAATATTCTGTAATGGCTATTTTTTCATTCTCTTCAAACAACCTTCCGGTAATTAGGGCAGTGGAAGAGCTCCGGAAAAGCACATTAAATTTTTCATCAATCAGGGAGATGATGCCTTCGTTATTTTCAACCAGTGCCCGAAATAACTTTTCTTTTTTATCCAGCTCCTGTGTTCGTTCTGCCACTCTTTGCTCCAGCTCATCATTCATTTTTTTTAATGCCGCAGCAGCTTTACTTTTTTCAACATTATCTGCTCTTACTTTTTGGATAAAAACACCTAACAATAAAAGCACTACCGCCATCGTAAGCAGTAATATTTTTTGAAGATTTTTTACACTTTTATCATTGGCCTCTTTATGTTTTACCAACGAAGTATTTTCTGCATCCTGAATTTGATCAACCAAAAGCTTGATATGCTCGGTATATAATTTTCCTTCGCCGGTTTCAACCATTTTAATGGCAGCATCTACTCCATTCTCTTCATAACTTTTAATAGCAAGGTTGGAAAATTCAATTCGTTTGGAAACAAAAAAAGATAAAGAGTCGGCACGTATTTGTTGTGCTTTATCATTTTTTGTAAGTGTTTTTAAATTGGTAAGGTTGGCATAAATTTCTTTTTGTGATTTTTGCATCGGTTGCAAAAAACTTTTTCGGCCACTAAGTATATAGCCCCTGAAACCAGACTCGTTACTTAATGCAAGCGTGAGTACTTTTTTAGAATCAAGAAAATTCGCTTCCTTGGCTTTCTGTGTTTCCGTGCATTCCGAAGTAAGAACTCAAACCACGGAATGCACGGACCGA
>NZ_JANMUN010000147.1:0-3780 GCF_031391665.1 Ferruginibacter sp. | reverse complement strand
TATAACAATCACTGGTCGAGAAATATTATTGCCAATAAAAAAGGGGATAAAATTTATATTTCGATTGGCTCGGGCAGTAATGCAGCCGAACACGGAATGGAAAATGAAATAAGAAGGGCTAACATTTTAGAAATAAATCCTGATGGTAGCGGCGAAAGAATTTATGCAAGCGGACTGCGTAATCCCGTTGGTATGGATTGGGCGCCGGGCACTGCAACTTTATGGACAACAGTAAATGAAAGAGATGAATTAGGCGATGAGTTGGTACCCGATTATATGACGAGTGTGAAAGATGGCGGCTTTTATGGCTGGCCCTATTCTTACTATGGAAAAAATTTAGACCCGAGATTAAAAGATAAACAAAGGCCCGACCTTGTTGCAAAAGCAATTGTTCCTGATGTGCCGCTTGGATCACACACCGCATCGCTTGGATTAGCTTTTTATAATAAACAATCTTTCCCAACAAAATATCATAACGGTGCATTTATTGGGCAGCATGGCTCGTGGAACCGAAAAGAATTAACAGGATATAAAGTAATGTTTGTTCCTTTTGCAAATGGTAAACCATCCGGTGCACCCGAAGATTTTTTAACCGGCTTTATCGCCGATGCTTCAAAAAGTGAAGTGTATGGCAGGCCGGTTTGTGTTGCCATTCTTGATGATGGCTCCATGCTGGTAACGGATGATGTAAGTAATATTGTGTGGAGGGTTAGCAGGAAGAAATAAAATAGTCACTGCTTAAAATATTTACTACTTGTAAACAGCATAATTTATTTTTTGAATTGCATTTCGATTGCACCAGGCTCTGGTGGAGCTACATCATAACAACTAAAAATAGATTCCGCAACTTTCTCCCTGAATTGCTGATCTTTTCTCAATTGCAATTGTCGTAATACTTCCTGCTGTTGAAATAATTGGTATTCAAATTCAGTATTCAATTCTTTTACTTTACTAAAAGAATAAATTTTAAGTGCAGCTTTTAATTCGGCTTCGGTTAATGGAGATAAAAAAAATGTATATTCTTTTGGTTCTACATTAGATTGCCTGTAAAAATAAGCCTGCTCTCCTTTGTAAGCCAGTACCACAGCATCGTACTTAAATAATGAATTAAGATTTTCTTTGTAACTATTTTTTTTCTTCTGCACCAATTGAAAACTGCTCAAACTGTCGGGGATCAAATATACCAGCACACGGTCAAACTGCTCTTCATTATCTATTTTAAAATTTACTTGCTGATAAATTAATTTTGCAACTTTACCTGTAGCAGGATCTTTATATTCCATACTCTGCCTGTTAACAGTGGCTTCCATTACATAAGCATCTAAGTTTTTCCATCCCGTTGCAGTTATGGTTACGTTATAAAATTTATCTGCAGGCGGCACAATGGTATCGTTACAATTTCTTTTAACACCAATTTGTTTGTACGCATCAGTAAGATTAATACAAAGCTCTTCTTTAAAATTATTTTCTTCTCTTGCAAAATTCCTTATGGCTGCATCCCTGCTTTTGGTATCAGCAATAGTATCCAGGCGTTGCAGTTCTGCATTATATTTTGCCCAGGTTTTTTCAACAGCTTCCCTGTATGCTTTTGATTTTTGTTGAAAATAATTGCTTAGTTTTTGTTGCAGGCCATTTGCAATAATTACACCGCCATCCTTTCTGGCAGCAAATTCGAGGAATTTATTTTCCGCATCACCATAAGGCATTTTAGCACAAAGCTCATCAGAAATGTACAAAGGTTTATCAAGATTTTTAAAATAAATATCTAAAAACTTCGAAGTACAAAGGCTGTGCATGTACCGCAATCTTTCTGCAAATTCTTTTGTTGCAATGATAGTATTGTTGAACTTTTTATCCCAGATAGCCCTTATTATTGCAGGATCAATTTGATAAATTTCATTGTGT
Source organism: Ferruginibacter sp. (assembly GCF_031391665.1). Taxonomy (GTDB): domain Bacteria; phylum Bacteroidota; class Bacteroidia; order Chitinophagales; family Chitinophagaceae; genus Ferruginibacter. The sequence continues at coordinate 1,875 of NZ_JANMUN010000147.1, read as the reverse complement.
TTATCAAATTCAATAGGCAATCTTAAAGAATCAGATGCGTAATCAAATTTTGAAGGTTTTAAAGTATCCACAGTCTCGGGAAAATCAGCAGCCTCTACATTTCCTTGACTGAAAATTGCTTTGTACTCACTTGATTCATTGGTTTGCGGCCATCCACTAAAAGAGTAATACAAACTATCAGTATATTTTTTATTTTGATAATTTTTTCCCAACGCTTTTAATGTGGGTATATATTTAGGGGGATAAAAATCAAGGGTGGTAATATCATAAGTTTGTAATCTTTTTTCTATTGGCTTAGGGTTTACCCAATTAATTTTACCGGTACTATCGGGTACACCATCAAATAATTGCATAGCAGGGTTTATTTCTTTTGCTGGCACACTTACTGCAATTTCTTTTAAAAGAGAAAGCTCTTTATCACCGGCAAAACCTTTAATGGAAAACATTCCGGCTGTTTGCAGTAAATCACCATTGCTCATAGTTGAAAGTCCGCTCTTAATAATATCTTCAGGTGTTAATGCAGTTCTAATTTCTAATTGCACATTGTTACTGCTGAACGCATTTGCCGGTATAGCAAACACTACACCATCTTTTGTTTCAATAATGGTATCGGCGGCATTATCAATATCAAATTTTTCTGGAGCAGGAAAACCTTGTGCTGCTGTACCTTTCTCACCTTTTGCGATATGTAAGAACAAATCAGTTTTTACAGCATAGAAAATAAAAGCGGCAATTCCTATCGCAGCAATTATCCCCCAGCGGATTATTTTTTTTGCAAGAATTCTTTTTTTAATTGCTTTTACAAATTCATTTTTTAACCCTGCATTTTCTGCCGCTTTAATTACTTGCTTTTGTATATTAAATTCTTCCTGCAAATTTTTATCAGCTACCAGTTTTTCTTCAAATGTTATTTTTTCATCTGCACTCATTTCATTTTGCAGATACCGGTCTATTAGTATGCTGTTATTATCCATGAGTATCATTTTTTAAAAGTGTTACATAATTTTCCTTCGCTTTTTGAATGCAGCGGTACTTTTGGTTCTTGGCAATTTTTTCGTCGCTGAAAGCAAGTATACCGGCAATCTCTTTAAAATTTTTCTTTTTAAAATAAAACAGCATGAGCAGCTGCCTGCATTTTTCTCCCAATAAATTAAAAGCTGTTGTTGCAATAATAAATCCTGTTTCTTCTTCGGTAACAACATCTGCTATATCTGCGTTTGATTCTTCCGCAGGCAATTTTTTTCTTCTTCGTAACTCAGTAAGCCATAAATTTTTTGCTATTGCATTCAGGTAGGTACTAAGAGAAACGGTTAATACAAACTCAGTACTGTTTGCTTTTTTGTAGAGTATCACCAGTGCATCCTGAAAAATATCTTTTGCATCTTCTTCGGTACCGCTGTTTGCACAAATATATTTTTTAATAGAAGGTAAAGCAATATACAGCCCGTTTACTGCCTTGCTGTATTTATTATTCCGTAATTGTTCAACTATTTCGGTATCGGTCATTTTGTTGGCTTGTATAAGTTAATGCCGGTTTTAGTAAAAGGTCATCAATTAAAATAAAATATTTTTTTGTTTGAATGGCGTAAAATAAAAAATAAACCTTTTGAGGTTTATATAAAACGAATGTAACTATATTTTTGCTGGATAAAAAGGAGATAATCAGCATCACAAACAGGCATCCCTCAGCATCTTCATATACACCAACCCTTTTTCTTTGGCAAAATTAATATTTGTATCAGGGATATTTTCTGGGTGTTTATAATTTTGCAAAGCTTTATCAATGCTGGCTTCACGTAATAAATGCAGCATGGGATACACCGAGCGGTTAGTGTAATTAGCTGCATCATTTTCTACAGATCCTGCAAATAAATA
>NZ_JANMUN010000137.1:0-17238 GCF_031391665.1 Ferruginibacter sp. | reverse complement strand
GAAAAAGCTGCAACAGGTTTTGAAATAATAATTGGACTTGCATTTATTATAGAATCTATACAACCCTTACTATCTGTAATTTTTAATGCAACAGTATAACTTCCCGGCCCTGCATAAGCATGTTGAAAAGGAGGTGCAGTTAAAGTATCAATAATACCATCACCGTAATTCCATATCCATGTTGTAATGGGATGTATTCCATCACTAACAGAATTATCGGTAAATGTTACTGCACTTAATAAGCAACTTCCAGGAACACTTGGGGCAAAACCGGCAGTTGGGCCATCTACCTGTATGTATAAGGGTTTTATTAAAGTATCGGCACAGCCAAATATATCTGTAATAATTAATTGTACGGTGTATTTACCGGCTTGAGTGTAAATATGGGATGCGTTTGAATTACCTGCGATTACTCCATCTCCAAAATCCCATTGGTAAGAGGCAATGTTGGCAGGGTTGTTATCAACAGCATTAAAAGTGACCATATTATTTTTACAAATGACTGTATCTGTGGCTGTAAACTTTGCTTTTTCTGCAATAATTCTAATGCTACTAATTTTAGTGTATTCGCAACCAGTAGTATAGTTTTTTACAAGTAAAGTAATAGTATAAGTTCCGGTATCGGCATAAGTATGTACGGGGCTTTGCGTTGTAGAGGTATTACCGTCTCCAAAATTCCAGTTCCATTCATCTGCACCAATAGAAGCATCAGTAAAAGTTCTTGTTTTAGAATTACATGCAAAATCAACAGTAAATGCTGCAATGGGAGGGTTGATGTGAATGTATCTTAAGAATTTTATTGAATCGCAGCAACCGGCATTACAAACTACCAGTGTAATATCAAAGTAGCCTGTATCTTCATAAATATGAATAGGATTTTGATCAGTTGAAGTGCCGCCATCACCAAATAGCCACAACCAGTTAGTGATAGTTCCTGTTGATAAATCAGTAAAATTTACAGGCATATGGGCACATACATCTCTGGGTGTGGCAACTAAGTTAGCCACAGGTTTTACGCTTGCAATAATTCCCCGTGTAACAATTGTTGTGGCTGTGCAACCACCGGCAGTTGAAATAGTTAGTTGTATGGTGTAAATGCCTGCACTAAATATATGCGTTGGGTTTGGTAAGATGGAAGTTCCGCCATCACCAAAATCCCATTGGTAGCCTACCACCGGATCAACTGAATTTATAGTTGATGAAAACGTCCATGTTAAAGGGGCGCAACCTGATACCGTTAAATTATTTATAGTAACCTGCGGAGGTTGAATTTTTACAAGGTCAATTTTTCGCAGTGTATCAGAGCAACCGTCTCTGTTAGTTACGACAAGTGTAACATCATAAATACCTGTTGCTGTATAAGTGTGTGTGGGGTTTCGTTGAGTTGAATTATTACCATCTCCAAAATCCCAATTGTAACTTATTGCATTTGTACTTATATCGGTAAAATTTACTGTTAGTGGCGCACTGCAAGAAAGTGTATTGGTTTGCGTAAAACCTGCAGCAGGTTTATTAAAAACGGTAACTGTGCTGTAGGCTGTATCGAAGCAGCCGCCAAAGTCGCTAATTAATTGTATGGTATAAACTCCGGGTGTTGTATAAGTTTTAACAGGATTTGTTTGTGTGGATGTTGTTGCATCACCAAAATCCCATGCACTGGCGACAGGAGCTGGCGAAGAGGAATTTGTAAAAGATAAAGGAACGTTTACACAAACACTGGGGGCGTTTGTAAAAGCTGCATTAATAGTTCCAATATTTATTAAATTAATTTTTGTAATAGTATCTCTGCAACCGGCGCTGCTGATGGTTATTAATTGTACAGTATATGTGCCTGCGGCATTGTAAGTATGTGTAGGATCAGTTGCGGTGGAAGTGCCTCCATCTCCAAAACTCCATTGGTAACTTAATGTGCCTGTGCCTGTTGATAAATTTTGAAAATTGATAGTTATTGGAGCATTGCATCCAGATGGACTGGAGTTTGAGAAATTGGCTGTAACACCACTGCTTATTTTTACATACTGAGCTTTTGACAAAACTTTTATGCAACCAAAACTATTGGTTAATCTTAATGTAACATTGTAGTTACCTGCGCCAGTATAAGTATGCGATGGATTTTGTAAAGTACTTGAAGCTCCATCTCCAAAATCCCATTGCCAGGAAATTATTGTACCGTTGCCGGGTGTACTTTGATCGGTAAAGTTTACAGGTAAAGGAAAGCATCCTGTTAATGGAGTGCCGGTAAATGCAACAGTTGGAGCTGCATAAACAGTAATGTATTGAGATTTAATTATTACGCTTGAATCGCCATTGACATCGTGTACTACCAGTTTAATATTGTACTGGCCCGAATTAAAATAAGTTACTGAAGGATTTTGTAGAAAAGAGATTGTTCCGTTACCCAAATCCCATTTCCATTGTGTTGGAGAACCGGTGGATTGATCTGTAAATCTAACTACAAGAGGCGCACAACCATTTAATGGTACAGCTGTAAAATTAGCAGATAGTTGAGCTTTGGCAGAAAAACTAAAGAGAGCTAATAGAACAATAATAAAACTGTATTTGACACCACAATTGGTAGTCATTTTTTAAGTGCTTTGTTTTTTATGAATAATTGGACAATGCAGCTTACGCAGCATTTTTATAATACTCCTTATAACTTAAAACCGGTTAAAAAATTGTGCTGATAAAGAAATAATCCGGAAGATTATTTGTGATAAAGCCAGTCTGGTTTTGGTATAAGATAAACTATAGTCGAAGGTAAATATAAGGCAGTTTATCCACAATTACAACCTTTCCATGTGCAAAACTTTAGGTTCAGTGGTTCCCCAAGGAGCTAACTCCATTACCGGGATGGCTTTTTTGGTAAATTTCCATTCTCTGCTTAAAAAGGAAAATGCAGCAACAGAGTTAGGCAGTGTAATAACTAATTTACTGTAATCGTCATTGCAACTCCATGTTCCTGTTAGTGTAGCAGTTGCTGATGTAGCTGTCATTGGGCCATTCAGTAAAGTGTTTTTTGTAAGTTTAAAAGTATAGTCGCTGTACTGAGCTGTAAGGTCGGCACCGTTATCAGTTGCCAGCTTAACTCTAAAATCTTTATTTAAAATATTATCTTCAAAATATTGCTCCAGTAAACTTCTGTTTTTTTCTATTAATGCTTCTTTACTGCAACCGGTTAGCAACAACAACAAAGCAAATGCAATGGCAATAATAAATCTCGATTTGTACATTACTCCGGGCATTCCTTCGGATTTAAGTGTTGTAAATATGGGCAAATTTTTTAGTTGCATAGCGGATAAAGTGGGTACTGTTTAACGTTTCTCCTGTCGCCTTAAAACATAATTCTTCTGATGTATAATATTTTCCGTGCTGATAAATATTTTTGTTTAACCATTGCAGCAGGTTTTTATTATTGCCTTCAGCAATTTCTTTTTCTATAGATGCATTTTCTTTTACAATCGCTGCATACAGTTGAGCAGCATATAAACTTCCCAGGCTGTAAGTGGCAAAATATCCAAAACTTCCGTGGCTCCAGTGTACATCCTGTAAACAACCGCTCTTATCATCCGCAACTATTATGCCCAGATATTTTTTGTAATGTTCGTTCCAGTAAGCAGGAATGTCTTTTGTTGTAATAGTCCCTTCAATCAGCATTTTCTCTATTTCGTACCTTATCATTACATGAAAGTGATACGTTATTTCATCTGCTTCTGTTCTAATTAAAGAGGGCTGAACTTTATTAATGGCTTTGTAGAATTGATCAATAGAGATATTGTTCAATTGCTTAGAAAAGAACGTTTTTATTAAAGAAAAATTGTGCTGCCAAAAGGGTAAAGCCCTGCCCACATTGTTTTCCCAGAGGCGGCTCTGGCTTTCGTGAATGCTGAGGCTGCAGTATTCTCCCAGGGGCAAACCATATTGTTCTCCGGGTAAACCCTGTTCGTACAAGGCATGGCCACCTTCATGTATGCAGCTCCAGGCCATATTGCCAAAATCATTTTCATCAATTCTTGTGGTAACTCTTACATCTGCATTATTAAAATTTATAGTAAACGGATGCTCACTAATATCCTGGCGGCCTGCCTCAAAATCAAACTGCATACGTTTTAATATTTCCATACCAAATTTCCACTGGCTGTCTTTATCAAAATTCTGGTGAAGAAAAGAATTATCTACCTGCGGTTTATTTTTTATTTCATCTAATAAAATTGTTAGCTGTGGTTGTAAATCAGCAAAAACTTTATCAACAATAGCCACATTTAATCCTTTGTCAAAGTCGTTCATCAATGCATTGTAAGGATGATTTTGGTAACCCAGTAAATCGGCTTCCTGTTTTTTTAATTGTATTAAATCATCCAGAGGTTTTTCAAAAACAGTAAATGAATTATCTTTTCTTGCCTGTATCCATGCATGAAAACTTTTATTAACCGTTTCGCTCATTTGCCGTACGAAACTGCTGCTAAATTTGTTGGCTTTGTTATAATCCTCAAGGCTTAATTGTACGTTTCTTTTTTCTTTGTCGCTTAAATCATCTTTGCTCATTAACTCATTAAGCAAAGTGCCAATTTTTTCATCTGTAAACTGCTGATGGGCAATTTCAGTAAGTGTTGCAATCTGCCTTCCTCTAAATTCATTTCCTTTTGGTGGCAGATAAGTTTCCTGGTCCCATTGCAAAACTGCCGAAGAATATTTTACATCGGCTATTTTTTGAAGAGAGGTTTTATATTGATTGTAGAGATTTTTAGTGTTCATTTTTGATGAAGTTATAAGATTAGTTTTTGATATTTATTAAATATTGCTATTTTTGCGTATTAACTTGTACAATATAAAAGTTTAAGTTTTAAAATGTACTAACTTATTTTTAAATTTTAAAGATATGATTGCAAGAATTTTAAAAAAAGTACTGACGAATAGTATGCAATATTACCCAGTTTTATCTTTAAATGGGCCAAGACAAAGTGGTAAAAGCACTTTAGTGAAAAAGGTATTTCCAAAACTGCCTTATGTAAATTTAGAAAACCCTGCCGAGAGGGCCTTTGCAGCAACAGATTCTATGGGGTTTTTGCAACAATTTCCCAAAGGTGCTGTAATAGACGAGGCTCAATATGTACCTGAATTATTTAGCTATATACAGGTACTTACTGATGAAAATCAGGAATTAAAATTTGTACTTACTGGTTCACAAAATTTTATGATGCATCAAAAAATAGCACAATCATTAGCTGGCAGGGTTGGTATAAATACATTGTTACCATTTAGTTTTGAGGAATTAAAAAAAGGAAAAATATTGCCTGCAACACTAAACGAACTACTGTTTAATGGGTTTTATCCAAGACTGTACGATAAAAATATCCCGCCAACAGATTATTATGCAAACTATGTAAATACCTATATAGAGAGGGATATACAGGCATTGATAAATAACAGCAATTTATCTCAATTTATAAAATTTATACAGCTCTGTGCAGGGCGGGCAGGGCAAATTGTAAATATGGTTGCACTTGCAAACGATACTGGTGTTTCGCCTGTAACAATACAAAATTGGCTGGCTATTTTGCAAAGAAGTTATGTTGTTTATTTATTACAGCCTTACTATAATAATTTTAATAAACGGCTAATGAAAAATCCTAAATTATATTTTTATGATACTGGGTTGCTTTGTTATTTATTAGGCCTGCAAAAAGCAAATGATATTACAAACCATTTCGCCAAAGGAGCAATTTTTGAAAATTTTGTGTTGGTGGAAATTTTAAAATATCATTACAATTTAGGACTAAGGCCGCAAATTTTTTATATACAAAACAACCATCAAAAAGAAATAGATTTTGTGTTGCAGCAAGGCACAGCATTAACGGCAATAGAAGTAAAAAGCAGTGGAACACCAGATATATCTATGTTTAAAAATTTATCTTTTTTAGACGAATTGAATGGACTGGAAAATAAAAAAGTGGTGGTGTATACCGGCGAGAAAGATGCTGTGAGAAAACAAGGGTTACTTGTAGGATGGAAAAATCTGCATAAATTGTTTGCGAAATGATAATTCAGGATATTACCTCTTTATTAGAAAAAATTGCTCCTGCATCTTTACAGGAAAATTACGACAATGCAGGACTAATAACCGGCAATACAAACTGGGAGTGTACCGGCATCATCACCACACTAGATGCAACTGAAGAAGTAGTGAACGAGGCTATCGAAAAAAAATGCAACCTTATTGTAGCCCATCACCCCATAATTTTTAGTGGCTTAAAAAAAATAACCGGTAAAAATTATGTAGAAAAAACTATTATCGCAGCAATAAAAAATGATATTGCCATCTATGCCATTCACACCAATTTAGATAATATTTTGCAGGGTGTTAATGGAAAAATTGCAGATAAATTGGGATTAATAAACCGTAAAATATTACAACCTAAAAAAGATACTTTAAAAAAACTATTCACTTTTGTGCCGGTTGATTTTGCAGAAAAAGTACGCAGCGCAATTTTTGCTGCAGGCGGCGGACAAATTAGTAACTACAGCGAATGCAGTTTTAATACAGCAGGCTCTGGTACTTTTAAAGCCGGCGAAGGAACCAAGCCATTTATTGGAAAGACTGGAGAAAGACATACCGAAAATGAAATAAAAATAGAAGTAATTTTTCCTTCATGGTTAGAGCAAGCTATTTACAATGCCATGGTTACTGCTCATCCTTACGAAGAAGTGGCTTATGATATTGTAGCTTTAGATAATACCTCCAATTCTGTTGGCAGCGGTTTAATCGGGGAATTGCCAGAAAGTTATTCTGAAAAAGCATTTTTAAATAGTATAAAAGAAAATTTTAACCTTACCGTAATCAGGCATACTGCATTTACAGGAAAGCAAGTGAAAAAAGTAGCGCTGTGCGGCGGTGCAGGTAGTTTTTTAATTGGCGCTGCAGTATCGGCTGGCGCTGATTTCTACATTAGTTCCGATATTAAATACCACGAATTTTTTGATGCTAATGGTAAGTTGGTAATTGCCGATATTGGCCATTATGAAAGCGAACAGTTTACAGCAGACCTGTTATTTGATATTTTGAGGGAAAAATTCCCTACCTTTGCCGTCCTAAAAACAGGGGTAAAAACCAATCCGGTACATTACTTCCTGTAATTCAAACTATCAAATTTCAAATAGATATGGCTTCAGTAAAAGATTACTCCGTTGAAGAAAAATTAAGTTCATTGGTAAAATTGCAAAAAGTAGATTGCAAACTGGACGAAATTCAAATTTTAAAAGGCGAATTGCCCATTGAGGTTAAAGACCTTGAAGATGAAATTGAAGGGTTGCATGCAAGACAAACCCGTGTGGAAGAAGAAATAAATGGCATCCAGGAATTTATTGAGCAAAAAAAAGCAGGTATTAAAGAAGCCGATGAGCTGGTAAAAAAATATGAAAAGCAAAGCGATAACGTAAAGAATAACCGTGAGTTTGAAGCAATCAATAAAGAGATTGAAATGCAAACGCTTGAAGTGAAACTTTGCGAAAAGCATATCAAAGACGCTACTGAAGAAATTGCTGATAAAGCAAGACAATTAGAGATTGCAAAAAAAGCTGTAAGCACCAAAGAACATAACCTTGCAGGTAAAAAAGGTGAGCTTGAAAAAATTATTGCAGAAACTGAAAAAGAAGAAAAGCATTACAACAAAGAAGCTGCTGCTGCAAGAACACATGTAGATGAGCGCCTGTTGTTGAGCTACGATCGTATCCGTAAAAATTACCGTAATGGTTTAGCGGTTGTACCAGTAGAAAGAGACAGTTGCGGCGGATGTTTCCACGCCATCCCTCCACAAAAACAAAGCGAAATTAAGCTGCGTAAAAAAGTAATGGTTTGCGAAAACTGCGGCCGTATTTTAGTGGATACTGATTTAAATGATTCGGTAGAAGTTAAATAATGTACTTCGAATTTTTAATTCGAAAAAAAATAATAGCAAAAAGCATCTCCAATACCGGGATGCTTTTTCTTTTGTATTAATTCGTGAAAATTTGTGTATTTCGTGGCAAAAAAACTAATTTGCTCTATCAAACTATGCTTTTAAAATTACACATACAGAACTACGCAATCATTGATGATCTGTCAATAGATTTTAGCAACAACTTAAATATTATTACCGGCGAAACTGGTGCAGGAAAAAGTATTTTAATGGGGGCACTGGGTTTAATTTTAGGAGAACGTGCCGACAGTACGGTATTGCAACAGAAAGAAAAAAAATGTGTGGTAGAAGGCTTTTTTAATCATGAAAATAAAAGTGCTGTAAAACAATTTTTGCTAGATAATGATTTAGATGCTGAAGACGAACTGGTGATAAGAAGAGAAATTGCTGTAAACGGTAAATCTAGGGCTTTTATAAACGATACACCGGTAAATGTAAACCAGCTTAAAGGTTTAAGTTCTTTATTGGTTGATCTGCACCAGCAATTTGATACACTGGAATTAGGAGATGCAGATTTTCAAAGAGAAGTGCTGGATGCTTTAGCCGGTAATGGTGAATTGTTGCAACAATATGCAACAGTATTCAATCAATATATAAAAACAAAAAAAGAATTACAGGATTTACAGGCGCAACAAACTGCTGCCAATGCCAGCTTTGATTATAATAAGTTTTTGTTTGACGAACTGGAAGAAGCTGGATTAAAAGAAAACGAACTGGAAGAACTTGATGCGGAATTAAAATTACTGAGCAATGCAGAAAATGTAAAACAACAGCTGGGCAGTATTTATTTTGAGTTGAAAGAAAGTGAACAGCCTGTAGTGCAGCAATTAAAATCGTTACAAAATAAATTGTATTCACTTGAGCAATACCATGCATCGATTGAAGGATTAAATAAACGTTTGCAAAGTGCACAGATAGAATTACAGGATATCGCAGATGAACTGGAACAAATAAATGATGGCGTACAGTACAGTGCAGAACGTATTCAACTGGTAAATGATAAAATTTCTGCAGGATACAAGTTGTTGAAAAAACATAGTGTACAATCTACCAATGAATTGCTGGTCATAAAAGAAAATCTTCAATTAAAACTGAATGATGTTTTAAATATTGGCGAAGCGATAACACAGAAGGAAAATCTTACCAAGCAATTGTTGCAGCAATGTGAGCAGCTTGCAAAAACAATTTTATCTAACAGAAATAAAACTATTAAACCTTTTACAGAAAAAGTAAATGCGTTATTAAAACAGGTGGGCATGCCCAATGCACAAATAAAAATTGAATTAAAACCTGTGGAATTAAATTTATTTGGCAGCGATGCAATAGAGTTTTTGTTTGATGCCAACAAAAGCAACCGTTTTGAACCTTTGCGTAAAGTAGCCAGTGGCGGCGAATTAAGCCGTTTGATGCTTTGTATAAAATCGCTGGTAGCACAAAAATTGCAACTGCCCACATTAATTTTTGATGAAATTGATACCGGTATAAGCGGCGAGGCGGCCAAGCAGGTGGGTAATATAATGAAAGAATTATCTAAAGGGCATCAGTTGATTTCCATAACACATCAACCGCAAATAGCAGCAAAAGCCAATGCCCATTATTTTGTATATAAAGCAATAAAGGGAGATAAGATTATCACCTCTGTTAAGTTATTAAATAACGACGAACGCATTACTGCCATTGCACAAATGCTGAGCGGCGAAAAACCTACTGCTGCAGCGTTACAGAATGCAAGGGAAATGGTGAGCAATTGATGTACCTGGAAGCTCCAGCTTTCAGTTTTGATATTTTGGATAAGAAATGTGTATTTAATAATTGAATGATGTTATTGCAAAAATTTTTACTCCTCTTTATTATTTGTTGCAGTTTAATTGCTGTATACAGTGCATATCAATTCTGGAATAAAAAAATAAATCCCCGCCAGTCTTTTAAAAACTTTATTGGGTACATGCTGCTAAATCTTACCAGTATATTTATGATTGTATTTATTTTTGGCTTCATTATAATTCATTTTAAAGAATTTTTCTTTAGCAAATAGAATCTTATTTTTACCACTCAAAATATTTAAACATGCCATACAATTTATTAAAAGGAAAAAAAGGAATTATTTTTGGAGCATTAGATGAAAAATCGATAGCCTGGAAAACAGCCCTGCGCTGCCACGAAGAAGGAGCACAATTATTATTAACCAATGCGCCGGTTGCCATGCGTATGGGAGAAATAAATAAACTGGCTGAAGCGGTAAATGCACCTGTTATTCCCTGTGACGTAAGCAGCAATGAAGATGTGACAAATCTTATTACAAAAGCAAAAGAACATTTTGGCGGCGGGGTAGATTTTATTCTACATTCCATTGGCATGAGCATTAATGTGCGTAAAGGCATTGGTTATACCGAAAATAATTATGAATTTACCCACAAAGGTTTTGATATATCTGCATTGAGTTTACACAGAGTATTAGCATCAGCGATGAAACAGGATGCGATTAATGAATGGGGTTCTGTAGTAGCACTCAGTTATATTGCAGCACAAAGGGTATTTCCTGATTATAATGATATGGCAGATAATAAAGCTATTTTAGAAAGTATTGCACGGAATTTTGGTTATCAATATGGAGTAAAAAAACATGTACGGGTCAATACTATTTCGCAATCGCCTACACGTACAACTGCAGGCAGTGGTGTAAAAGGTTTTGACGGGTTTATTAATTATGCTGAAAAAATGAGCCCTTTGGGCAATGCCAGTGCAGAAGATTGTGCCAACTATATTGTTACTATGTTCAGTGACATGACAAGGATGGTAACGATGCAAAATCTTTTTCACGATGGCGGCTTTAGCTTTACCGGTGTAACGCAGGCCGTTATTGATCAAATGGAAGCCCCCTCCGCCCCCTGAAGGGGCAACTTGGAGTATAATACTTTAATGATCTTTTTATTTTTCTCAAAGGGTATAAAAAATTTAAGCCTCTCAATTTTTGAGAGGCTTTTTAATATTTTCTGTGCCAAGTCCCCCTTTAGGGGCGGAGGGGTTTCTAATATTCTTCTTCACTAAAAAAGAAATCCTCATGGCTCGGGTAATCGGGCCAGATATCTTCAAGGCTTTCATATATTTCACCTTCATCTTCCAGTTCCTGTAAATTTTCTACTACTTCAATAGGCGCACCACTACGGATGGAGTAATCTATCAATTCATCTTTAGTTGCAGGCCACGGAGCGTCTTCAAGGTGGGAGGCTAATTCTAATGTCCAAAACATATTGTATCTCTTTAAATTTTTCTTAAATAATTCAGGATGATTACACCCTAATTTTCCGCAAATGTATAGGTTCTGTGGAAATAACCAAAAGTGTTTTATTAACGGCTGTTAACGGCATAAATTGTTTTACGGTAAATAAAAGGCCTATTAGCTTATTTTTATGAATTATTAATTACTTTTAAACCATGTTGTCAGCAAAGAATATTCAAAAAAAATACGGCCAGTTGCAGGTATTAAAGGGTGTAGATATTGACATTAAAAAAGGAGAAATTGTAAGCATTGTAGGGAGTTCGGGTGCTGGCAAAAGCACGCTGCTGCACATTTTAGGCACTTTGGATACTGCCGGAGCAGGAGAAATTATTTTAAATAATCAAAGGGTAGATAAGTTGGTAGGCAAAAAACTAGCTGCTTTCAGAAATAAAGAAATTGGCTTTGTTTTTCAGTTTCATCACCTTTTACCGGAGTTTACAGCGCTGGAAAATGTTTGTATTCCGGGCTGGATTGCCGGTGGAAAAAAGAAAGAAATAATGGATAAAGGGGAGGAATTATTAAAAACTTTGGGCCTTTCCAACCGTTTGGAGAACAAACCGCAGCAACTTTCCGGCGGCGAGCAGCAACGTGTGGCTGTGGCAAGGGCACTCATAAATAATCCTTCCATTGTTATGGCCGATGAACCTACCGGCAACCTCGACAGTAAAAATGCAAAGGAATTGCACGAACTTTTTATTGATCTGCGTAAACAGTTTAATCAAACCTTTTTAATTGTTACGCATAATGAAGAACTGGCACAAATGAGCGACAGGATTGTGCATATGAAGGATGGCAGGATTGTATCCTGAATAACCTCGTATATTTCTTTTAAATCAACCGCATAAAAAAAGACCGGTAATATTTACCAGTCTTTTGTTGCCCTGCACGGACATTTTTCGAACCATTTTATACCTGATTTAACTAGACTCGCCAATCTTTTGACGGCATAAGATTGAGTGGGTCTTTTTTATTTATATGAATTTTAGGGATTTATAAAAAAGGGAATAAATGGAAATTAAAACTCAAAAGATATGAACACACTTGAAAATTTGACCCATGCCATTCAGGATACAAACACATTTTTTCAGAATAAAGTGCAAAAACAGGTGAACGTTGCCATGACCTTACGGAACTGGTTAATTGGAAGCTACATTGTAGAATATGAACAGCTTGGTGAAGACAGGGCCACTTATGGGCAAATGATATTGGAAACACTTGCTGCCAGGCTAAAACAACAAGGCTTGAGAGGAATGGCGGAAACCAACCTGAAATTATTTCGGCAACTCTATTTAATCTACCCTCAAATTCGTCAGACTGTGTCTGACGAATTAAAACTGTCTGATTTTCAACAATTTAGAATAGGTCAGACGCCGTCTGACCTATTGGGCAGCCTAAAAACTAATATAATAGATGAATCAAGGAATGTTATAAAAGCTTCTGTCCTTGTAAATAACCTTAGTTTCTCTCACTTTATTGAGCTTTTAAAGGCTGATACTGAAGGGAAACGCCGGTTTTATGAGGAACAGGCCATTAGGAATAATTGGGGTGTGAGGGATTTAAAACGGGCTATTGAAAGTTTGCTTTATGAAAGAACAGGATTAAGTGCCGATAAGGAAGCAGTTTTAAACCTCCATATTTCCCAAAACATCCTAAAACCGGAAGATGTATTTCGTAATACTTATTTGCTGGAATTTCTGGGTTTGGAAGAAAAATTATCGTACAGCGAATCTGACCTGGAAGAAAGTATCATTACCAACCTACAGAACTTTCTGATTGAAATGGGACGTGGATTTTGTTTTGAGGCCAGGCAAAAACGAATAACTTTTGACAACAAGCATTACCGGATAGATCTTGTGTTTTATCACAGGATTTTAAAATGCCATTGTTTGCTGGATCTAAAAATTGGGGAGTTCGACCACTCTGATGCAGGGCAAATGAACATGTACCTCAACTATTATAAAGACAATGAATTTACGATTGGTGATAATGACCCTATCGGTATTATTTTATGCTCTGGTAAAAATGAAGCATTAGTAAAATATGCCACCATGGGTTTGCCACAACAAGTATTTGTATCAAAGTATTTAATCAATTTACCAAGTGTGGAAGACCTTCAAAAGATTATTGATGAGGAGAAAGAAAAAAGATTGTGAACCCCTCAACAATTTGCATTGTAGCTATTTAATTTTCCAATCTACTTTATATAGCGGGCTCTTAATATTTTAAATATTCATATTAAATCTTCGTCTTTACAAAATAATTTTACTGCCAAATTTTCAATTGTGTATATCTACTGCTTCTAATCACTCCATTTCTTTCAGGGCTTAATTAAAGTAAGAATAATTCACAAAATCTACACTGGTATTTCCATATGGACGGAGGTGTAATATCTACAATTCTTCTCTTTGTTTGTTAATCGGAATCAGCAAATAAGTAAACAATATTTGCATACTGTGCTCAATATAAAGCAATGCAGCAATGAAAAATATTTATTCAGTAATAATCATAGTTTTAAGTAATCTCAATCCGGTTAATCTACCGGCTCAGCCAGTTATTTCAAATAACATATTAACACTCGAAGAAGCATTCGACCTTGTTATACAAAATAGCACACAATTAAAAATATCTGGGAAAAATATAGCGTTAGCAAAACAACAAACTGAAACACAGAAACTATCTAAACTTCCATCTATTTATTCAGGACTCAACTATGGCTATATTAGTAATGCAGATATCTGGACTCCTTCATTTTCAGATCACCAAAAAGGGAATATCCCACATCAATTTACCCAGTTATCATTTACTGCTACAGAGACAATATTTAATGGAGGTAAAATAAATAATTCCATACTAAAATCCACACTGGAGGAGGAGGTTGCAATTCTAAGTTTTGAAAAAAACACAGTTGATATAAAATTCCTCGTAGCTGCCCGTTATCTGGATATATACAGGCTATTGAACCAACGGGTCGTTTATATTAACAACTGTACCCTGGCAGAAGAACGGCTTAAAAATATTTTAGTGATGCAGCAACAGGGTATGGTTACCCAAAACGATGTACTAAGAACCAAATTAATTATATCTGACTATCAGCTTGCTGCAAGAAAGATAACAAATGCAATAAATATTGTTACAACGCAGCTAAATGTCGTCCTTGGTTTGCCGGATAACGTTGCACTAATTCCAGATAGTTCTTTGCTGAACATTGTGCAAGACCAACATAGCCTGACTTATTTTATTGAAACAGCTTACAAGGAAAATTATGAATTGAAAATTGTAGCAACAGAAAATATTATTGCAGCAACCAACATAAACATCCTTAAAAGTGAAAGATTGCCAGAAATAAATATTTATACAGGCAGTAACCTTCAGCGGCCATTTCAAAATACCATTCCAGCAGTTGATATTTTTTATAATGTATGGCAAGCCGGTATCAGTGTTCGATATAATATATCCTCCCTCTATCAAACATCGAAAAAAATAAAGGCCGGTTTAATACGGCAGGAACAAGTGAAGCAAAAGGGAATGTTTGAAAAGGAAAATGTAAACGTTGCTATTAAAACGGCTTTTATAAAATACCAGGAATCAAAAGACGAATTGGCAACAGTAAAAAATGATTTGAAATCTGCAGTTGAAAATTACCGGATAGTAGAAAAAAAATATTTTAACCAACTGGCCCTTTTGACAGATTTAATAGATGCCACCAATATAAAAATTGAGGCAGAATTAAAAGTTACGAATGCGGAAATTAATGTTATCTACACTTGGTATCAATTGCTGAAATCAACAGGAAAAATTTGAATAAAATAAAATCTTTGTTATGAGTGACATTAAATCTTTACCGAAGAAAAAAAGAAATAAAATTGGCATTTATCTCGTTAACGGGCTATTGATTATTTGTATAATTGTGTGCATTGTATGGGGCGTATCCACCTATTTTAATCTTGATAAAAAACTTTACACCAACGATGCACAAGTGGAAGAATACATCAATCCCGTTAATACAAGAATTCCGGGATATATTAAAGAGGTAAGGTTCAGGGAACACCAGCACGTAAAAAAGGGTGATACTCTGGTGATTATTGATGACAGTGAATTTAACATACAACTGGAACAGGCAGAAGCGGCGTGGCTGTCTGCAATGGCATCCAAAAATGTAACAGTTTCTGCTGTGAATACTGTTCACAGTTATGTAGGTGTTTCTGATGCCAATATCAAAGCTGCTGTAGCAAGATTGTGGAACGCTGAACAAAATTATAAACGTTTTGAAAATTTACTCAAGGAGGGTGCGGCCACCCAACAACAATTTGACCAGGTAAAAACAGAATACAATTCTTTATTTGCCCAAACACAATCACTTCGTCAGCAACGCCTCACTACAGACTTTTCTACTGAAGAAACTTCCCGAAAAATTTATGTAAATGATGCCGAAATAAAACGTACACACGCCACAGTGGCAATAGCTAAACTTAATCTTTCTTATACTATCATCATAGCTCCTTATGATGGGGTTACTGGAAGAAGAAATATACAGGAAGGCCAGTTTTTGCAGGCCGGGCAAACACTTTTATCGTTGGTAAAGAAAGATAGCAAGTGGGTGGTTGCTAATTATAAAGAAACACAAATTGATAAACTCAGCATTGGACAAAGAATGGTTCTTTCAGTAGATGGAGTGGGAAACAAAAAGTTTATCGGAAGAATTGAAGCAATTTCCCAGGCCACCGGCTCAAGGTATTCAGCAGTTCCCATTGATAATTCAACCGGGAATTTTGTAAAAGTACAGCAACGTATCCCTGTACGGATTGAGTTTATACGAAGTGAGAATGATACTGCTGACCTTGAATTGCTGAAGGCAGGAATGAATGTAGAAGTAACTGTTGCTAAAAAAAAGTAAAAAGCTTATGCAGCTAAAAGATTTATTTTATAAGTGGGTGCCCATATACATAAAGTTGCCGGTATTATTAATACTACTCTTTACCATTTTAGTAGCAAACGGAATTTTTTTGGGAAACACCACATACATGTATAGTTCGCTGGCTTTATATGCGGAGCCTTACACACTGGCTTATAATGCCATGTACATTGGCATGGGGTTAGGACTGCTGATTGAAATCAGACTAAAAATGCGCTTTTCAAATAAATCACTACTCTTGTATGGCTTGCTATGTATGCTTTTGATGAATATTGTTTGTGCTACAACAACCAACTCAACTGTAGTAATAGCAGCGTGTCTTTTTTTAGGCTTTGCTAAAATGACTGCCTTAATGGAAGTATATATAATCTGGCTTTTTGTGTGGAGTAAAACTCTTGACACCACACGTTTATATCCTTTTATATATTTTATTGCACTTGCAGGTTTGTATTTTACTACCTGGTACGTTACCAAATTAACTTACGACTACAACTGGCAGTACGCCTACATCAGCATTATTGTGATGGTTCTTTTTTGCATTGTACTTACTTTAATATTTGTAGAAAATGATCGCTTAAAAAAAATACTGCCGTTATACCAAATGGATTGGATTGGGCTATTATTATTGGCGGCAATCATGATGCTGATAGATTATATAGTAGTATATGGAAAGGTAGAGGATTGGTTTAATTCAACTAAAATACAGGGAGCCTGTTTTGGTTTGCTATTTTCAATTCTATATTTTATAAGAAGAGAAATTACCATAAAGAGGCCAATACTTGACCTGAAAGTATTTGGCCGGTCTAACTTTAGAGTTGGGCTTCTGTATTTTTTTCTGATGGGCATATTTGTTCCTTCAACTTTTCAGTCAGCATTTTCTGTAGGGATACTTCAATATGAAACTACCAGGAATATGGAAGTAAATCTTTACCTGATTCCAGGAATATTTGCCGGTTGTGTATTATGTTATATCTGGTATTTGAAAAAATTAAATCCGGTAGTGCTTATTATATCTGGCTTTTCAGGTTTTGTATTGTATCATATAATAATGTACCAAAGTTTTTCCTTGACTTTTAGCATAAGTGATTTTTGGC
>NZ_JANMUN010000123.1:0-11214 GCF_031391665.1 Ferruginibacter sp. | reverse complement strand
GCTGTGCCAACTGTACTGGCAGGTTGTAATACCGATGATAAAAAATCAGTAGCAGCTGATGTACCACAATTTAATTTGGACCGCAATCCGGATGAATTAAAATACGAGAGAGAATTGTTGGCAAAAGATAAATTCTTTACTGTAGAAGAAATGGCTACCATTACAATACTTGGTGATATAATTATTCCGAAAGATGCAGTTAGCGGCAGTGCCAGCGATGCTAAAGTGCCCGACTTTATTGAGTTTATTGTAAAAGATATGCCTAAACACCAAATACCTATGAAAGGTGGTTTGCGCTGGTTAGATATGCAATGCCTTACCCGTTACAACAAAGCTTTTAAAGATTGCAGCCAGCAACAGCAAATTGAAATGGTGGACATGATCGCCTACCCTAAAAAAGCAAAACCCGAAATGAGCCAGGGTGTAGAATTTTTTAAACTGATGAGAAATTTAACGGCCACCGGTTTTTACACTTCGGAAATTGGCGTGAAAGATATTGGTTATGCCGGTAACATTCCTACACAATGGAATGGTGTACCGGATGATGTTTTAAAACAATACAATTTAGCTTATACCGAAAAGGAATTGAAGGAGTGTGTGAGTTTTGATAAGAAATAACATTACTATAAAACTCATTAAAAAATTCTATTTCTTTTTCTTCGTCTTACCCCAGTGCGTTATTTTATTCGTCAACTTGTCTTTGCTATAAAAAGGAAAGTTTACCTGCAGCGAAAGTGAATTCTGGCTGATGCCTGCAATTGGAAATTTATTTTTAGAAAAACTGTACCCATACGCCAGGTACAAATAGCTGATACCGATACCAGCCCTTGGTGTAAACAACCAATCCTCCGCTCCTTTCGATTTCAGGTATTGCACTTCGGCACCCATAAAAAAAGCATTGCCAAAAAAATCTCCGCCTAATTTTATGCCACTAATTGTTTCGTACGATTTTTTGAAAGCAGGAAAAATATTTATGCCGGCATAAATATCTGACCCATATACACCATGGCCACTGCCGTTAAAAGTAGTTCTTGCTATGCCTGCACCAAAAAATAAACGCTTTTGTACTCCGGCATTAACAGCAATACACCAAGACTGATCATTGATATCCGGCTTTAGATGATTGTGAATAGTTGAGTCGGTAGTTTGTGCATTTGCAATATTGAAAAATGCAAATACAAGAATAGTTACAAGCAGTTTTTTCATACAGAAGCCAAATTTTCAGGTTAAAAAAAGTGGTGATAAAACTTTTACAATCCATGTAACGTTAATAAAAATTTTAAGTTACAACTGCTTTTATTAATGAAATGTTATTGTACCGGTGCTCATCTTGGTTGTCAGCAACAGATGATATACTGTTGCTAAATTTATTTTTTCATCACTTCCACCGTCCATTCACTACCACTGTAAATTTTATGTACTGTAGAAAAACGACCCATGTTTAAGGCATATGAAACCTGTAATAAACTGTTGAGATAAAGCAGTGGTCTATTTTTAGTTACTGCACCAAATGTTTCAGCATAGGGCATGTTACCTTCATATTTTTTTATTCTGTTTTTATAGATAACCACATGCAAATTATCCCCCACTTTTACATTTAACTGTTTAAAAATATCAGCATCAATATTCGTCCAGATGTTGCCGTACTGCAAATCTAAAATTGCGATGGTACCTTTTATTTTTTTATTTTCTAGAATTGCTTTTTGATAAGGGATACTTACTACTTCGTTAGGCAACAACTTTCCTGCTTCTTCATAAGTAATTTTTCCTGCTGCTAATCTTGCAGCGGTATAAGCATATACATCTCTGCCATGAAAAGTATAAGATTTTTCAGAACCTTTTCTGCGGTTAACTGCTTCATCAATCTCTCCTGCTGTTGCAATACCTGCAGCAAAATACAAACGTTCTGCACTCAGGCATTAACGAGATACACTAATTATTATCCTAATTTAAAAAAGCAAATGCCCTTGAGGTAACAACTATTTTTTCAAATAAAACATTTGCAATAATGCTGATGCAGGCTGGCAAAACCAGCACCCACGCATTAAACGGATAATTGCCAAAAGTTTTGCAGATACCAAAATAAAAACATAATTGTATTGCATTTTAACAAAAGACTTTCTATTTTTAAGTAAATAAAAACCTTATCTATGAGTGTTCCAAGTATTCCCCGGACCTTTACGCACCATTTGCGGCCCGATAAAGATTTTAATGTAAACTCCACTATAGAGGGCGGGCTCGACAGTAATCTTAGCGGTGGCATAGATGCCAAACATAGTGGCAGCCTGGAAACCAAAGTTAGCGGCCTGCTAACAACCGATAGTGTATTAAAACTTAAAGGCGATGCCAAAGAACCGGTGGCAACCGACAGTAAAATAGAAATACTTAACCTGCCAAGGTTTACCCTGCAGGATATTAAGGACATGCAAAAAGTGCGGATGCGCATTCCCAATTACTCCAACATTTGTTTCAAGGCTTTTGGTATGGAAATGTTCAGCATATGCCTCAGTGGCGAAAGCCAGGTAATAACAGAACCTTACATACCCAACGCTGCAGAGCGTTGCGAAACAGATGAATGCTGCGAACCTGATACACGCCCTTTTCCCGTGGGAGGTGGTACAGTAAATGGTTGAAAATTTATAGTAGAATAAAAATAAATTATTAAGTCATGATTACAGTTACCAGTGCGGCGTATAACGAAAAACTTACCGTGGATAATAACGAAATTATTCTTAATGGTCCGCCGGGAGAATTAAGGGGCCAGATTACCTTACGCAATAATAACCAGGATACTTTAAGAATAAAAGCATTAAACCTCACTCCCGATACCAGGGCCGGCCAAATTTTAAAAGCTGCATTGCCGCTCAATATCTCCTGCAGGCTGGCACCAGGCGAAGAAAAAATGGAAGAAATTTTACACGAGGTAAACCCACAAACCCCGCCCGGTATTTACGAAAGCACTTTGAACGTTGGGGGCCAGGTACGTAAAGTAAAAATGCTGGTTCAGCCGCATATTGCTATTGAAATTTACCCCATTAATTTTACTTTTCAGGATACCACACCGGGCAAATTGCATACCGCAGCTTTTACACTCACCAATACAGGCAACATGCCCTTTCAGGTGCCGGATATAAAGCATATTGCAGCTATTGATATGGATATGCTTTGCAAAGCCTTTGGCATTGGTTTCAGAGATAAAAATGCAGAAACTTATAACCAGGTGCTGGATGCCATTACAAAAAATATCCGTAACAATTTAACCGATTGGGCCAATGTAACGATAAAAGAAAAAGGTGAAATTGTAGCACCCGGCGCAAGCCAATTGATACACCTTGATATAACATTGCCTAAAAACTGCGATGCAACAAACGACTACGATGGAAGCATTCGTTTTTGGGATCAGGAAATTACCTACCTGGTTAAAGCACATTATTCTAAAAAATAAATATTTTATAATGGCCAATAATTTAAATACAGAAGGCATACAAAAGATCTTTGGTGATAGTATGCAAAGCCTTACAGATACTTCATTATCTTTTTTTAAACCGGTAATAGAAAGTTTGATGAGTAGTGTAAATACCAATAGTAAATCTGCTAATGGTGATGACAGCAGTTTTAAATTTCCTCAACTAAAAATACCGCAGATAAAATTTCAGGAAAATTGCAATTGCTGCCCGCCTGAAGAAACATGCCCACCTCATTGCATTGCTACGCTTAATCGCAGCGCTATGGTTGGCGAACGGATCATTGTTCCTTTCCTTGTAAAAAATAATTGCAGCCATACTAAAACCTTACGCATTGGTGTAAGAGAATTACTTGATGAAAAAGGTAATATTGCTCCAGGGCAACCCAGGTTAAATAAGCAAAGTGTAACACTGCCACAGGGCCGCAGCGAACAGGTATTGCTTACTCTTGATCTTGATAAATTTAATAATGGCAGCACTTATACAACCGAAATAGTTTTACGGGAAAAAGAAATTAACCAGAATATTTGCTTTACACTTTCTACAGCCGACCATGCTGCAATTACTGCCGAACCACAGGATGAACAAAAATATAAATTGAAATGGCAAAGCTGGAAAAGTCATTTTTATTGCGAACCCAAAAAAACTATTGCCGGTACCAATGTGTTAACTAACGACAGCAAGGATATAAAAAAATAAAACATGAGCGAAGAAAAATCAGCAGTAGCAAAAGATATTGAAGAGCTGGTAAATAAAACCATTGAGGCCAATAAATTTTTTATGAGCGAGGGCACTAATATCCTTAAGCATTTCACCAATCAAAATACCAATAACAAAAGCGCCAATTTTATACAGCCAGATACCATCACCAACGTATTTAATGCTTACCTGAAACTTAACCTGCAGCATGCAAAAAATTTAATTGATCTTGGTGTCGGGCTGGTTAAACAATCTGTAACGCCTGCAAATGATTCGGCCGCTGCAAATGAAACAACCGCAGTTGCCGAACCTGCATTTATATTAAAAGCCGATGTGTTTGCCGGCGATAAGGCGCAGTTACAATTTGTGCTGGATAATGTGAAAGATGAAGTGGTGCTTTGCAAACTGGTCAACTCAGAGTATAAAGCTGAAAACAAAAAAGGCGAACAAAAAAAAATCAGTACCAGTTTTGATCCGCAATCTTTTGAATTAAAACCCGGCGGTGCACAAACTGTAAAAATTGTGGTTACAACAGATAAGAATTGTGAACCCGGCAACTATACCAGTAATGCACAGGTGCAGGGCTTTGAGCCTGCTTTTTTTTCGATAGCACTTACTATAAAAGAAAAACAACAGCAACAAAAAGTTAATGGCAGAAAAAAACAAAAATAGCACCGGCAAAAAAAAAGGCTCTACCCTTACCGATAATTTATTTGATCTGCTTAACCCGGATAATGTATTGGGAAATGCCCAGAAGGTGATCAGCAGTGCTGTAAACGTACTGGAAGAAGAAATTGCGGCAGGTATTTTAGCCGCCAAAAGAATTGAAAAAAAAGTTATTGATACAGATAGTTTAAAAGGCAACCCCGATGACCTGATGAGCCGCATACGCCGGGATACGCACGAGGCCATTGATATTTTTTTAGATGCTTTTGCAGCACTAAGCAAACAGGTTGGTATACTAAACAGCTCCCTTACAAAAAATGAAAATGCTGAAGCCACTGCCGCTGCTTCTGCAACATCCACCACTAAAACTGCCAATGTATTTTCTGTAATTGAAGCAGATGCCCCGGTTAAAGCGGGGCAAACTGTAAAACTGTACATGAGCATCAGTGATACTACTTTAAAACAAGCTGTAAAAGTACAATTGAATAAACATGATCTCAGTGGTACAGGATCACAAAAGATCTCTTCTAAAAATATACTGCTAATACCTTCGGCATTTAATTTAAAAAAGGATGAAGAAAAAGAAATTGAGATCCAGGTAAAAGTTCCTGCCAATACAAAATCCGGCCGTTATTTTTCTTTAATTACCGACTCCAGTAATGCAGCTGTAAAAACCATTTTTGAAATTGACGTTACCGCATAAAGTATTAGCTCATGTACGAGGCATTAATGAAAGAAATGTTGGCAGAATATGGGGCAGATACCCTTAAAGGCATCCATCATTTTATTCCCGATAAAGAACCCCGTAAATATTTATACCATCTTATACAGGATTATCCCAACCGGGGCGGAAAAGGTTTCAGGCCGGGTTTGTGCATTGCTGCCTGCAAGGCTTATGGCGGCACCATGGAACTGGCGCTCAACAGTGCTGTTTCGCTGGAATTACTGCACAATGCATTTTTAATACATGATGATGTGGAAGATGAAAGTTTTTACCGGCGCAATAAACCCACCATGCATGAATACAATAACAGGGCCATTGCTATTAATGTGGGTGATGCGATGAACGTGTTAGCACTTTACCCGCTTTTTAAAAACAAAGAAATAGTTGGCCCTAAATTATCAGAAAAAATTTTTACAGAAGTACAGCACATGGTTTTAGAAAGTGTAGAGGGGCAGGCGCTGGAATTGGGATGGCGCAGGGATAATATCTGCACACTTAAAGAGGCCGACTACCTCCGCATGATCTTAAAAAAAACTTGCTGGTATACCTGCATGCATCCTTTAAGAATTGGTGCGCTGATTGGAACCAGCGGAAAAATAGACCCCGAAACTTTTAACCGCCTCGGTTATTTTATGGGTACTGCTTTTCAAATACAGGATGATATTTTAAATCTGGTTGCTGAAGAAAAAAAATACGGAAAAGAAATTGGAGGTGATATTATTGAAGGCAAACGCACCCTGATGCTGATACATCTTTTAGAAAAATGTAACAAAAATGAATTAGAAAAAATTAAACAATTTTTGGCAGTGCCTATAAAAGAAAGAGATTCGGCAACAGCAACCCGTATTTTAAGCCTGATGCATAAATACCAATCTATTGAACACAGTAAAAAAACTGCCCAGTATATGGCCGGCGCTGCCTTAAAAGAATTCTACAGCATTTTTTCTGGCCTGAAAGAATCAAAG
Source organism: Ferruginibacter sp. (assembly GCF_031391665.1). Lineage (GTDB taxonomy): Bacteria > Bacteroidota > Bacteroidia > Chitinophagales > Chitinophagaceae > Ferruginibacter. The sequence continues at coordinate 4,696 of NZ_JANMUN010000123.1, read as the reverse complement.
GATAAAAAATTTATTGAAAGCATTATTCTTTACATGATAAACAGGGATTACTAATGATTGCCATAAAACCTTTACATAAATACGATTGCGATGTGCTTATTGCCGGCGGTGGGCCCGCTGGCAGCGGCCTTGCTTACCACCTGGCAAAAGCAGGCCATAAAGTAATAGTGGCCGAAGCAAAAAAATTTCCACGGGATAAAGTGTGTGGCGATGGTGTAAGCCCTATTGCATTAAAAGAATTACATGCTATGGGCATCACCGGCACTCAAAAATTTGCAAAGGCAAACGAGATAAATAAAGTTGGATTGTTTATAAAAGATGACAAGGTTCTTATTGATCTGTCTAAACCCGAATACCTGCCTTTGCATGCAAGAATAATACCCCGAATGGAGTTGGACAACTGGATATTTGAAACGGCAAAAAAAGCAGGTGCAGTTTATATCGAAAATGCCAGAGTAACGGGTTATCAAATAAGCGAACATGCTACCACGGTACAATTAAAGCAGCAACAAAAAAATTTAACCATTAAAGCAAAGTTGATTGTTGGTGCCGATGGCAGCCGCAGTGTAATAGCCCGGCAAATGCATGGTGTAAATCCTTCGGATGAATTTCAGTTGCTGGGATTGCGGGCATATTATGAAGACGTGAACGGTCCTAATGACCGGGTTGATATTTATTTTAGTGATAAAGTTTTTCCCGGCATTTTCTGGATGTTTCCAAAAGCGCCGCATGGTGCCAATATTGGTTTGGCAATGATAAGCCAAACCTTACCCGCCAAACCGCAGCAGGTACGGGAAATGCTGATGGAGCATATTAACCAAAACCCACACCTTAAAGAACGTATTGGTAATGGAAAGATTGAGGGTAAGATTGAAGGCTGGCCCATAAAATTTTACAACCCGGATATACCGGTTAGCGGTAACCGTATTTTATTGGTTGGCGATGCAGCAGGACTTATAAATCCGCTGAGTGGCGATGGCATTCAATATGCTTTACTGAGTGCCCGCTGGGCTGCAGAAGCTTTGCAAATATGTTTTCGAAAAAACGATTTTACTGCCGATGCCATGAATATTTACAGCCAAACAGTAAAAAAAGAACAGGGGTATGATTTTGCATTATCCAATTTGCTGGTACAATTTCCACGCAATAAAACCTTATCTCCGGTGTGGATGAAAATACTGTCCACAATTATTGCCTGTGCCAAAGAAGATAAAAATTATGCTGATATCATTGCCGGAATTTTTGAAGGCACCTATCCTTCTCACAAAGCGCTCACCGGTTCGTTTATTTTAAAATCTATAAAGCAGGGAGGCAGGGATGCTGAAAAGCTCCTGGAAAATATTTTAAAAAATCCCGGCCAAATATTTAATGATAGTGCCGAAGCATACAACTTTATTTTTTCGCTGATAGCTGAATTAAAAACAAACCCGGCCGCACATGGCCGTTGGCTTTTGCGAACCGTTGCAAAAACATTTTCTGTTGCAGGGCATGTGGTAAAAAATTTTAAGAAAAGTGAAGTTTAAGCCGCTTTCATTCAGGCCTTGTTATTTCCACCCTCCACTCACTACCACTATACACTTTATGCTTTGCAGAAAAACTATCCATGTTCAATGCAAATGAAACCTGCGATAAACTATTTAAATAAAGCAAGGGCTTGCCTTTTGCAACCGCACCAAAGGTTTCGGTATAAGGCATAAAGCCTTCATATTTTTTTATTTTATCCTGATAAATTACTACGTGAAGTTTATCGCCAATTTTTACATTTAACTGATTAAAAATATCAGCATCAATGTTCGTCCAGATGTTGCCGTACTGTACATCTAAAATTGCGATAGTACCTTTTATTTTTTTATTTTCGAGAATTGCTTTTTGATAAGGGATGCTTACCACTTCGTTAGGCAACTCCTTTCCTATTGCTTCATAAGTAATTTTTCCTGCTGCAAATTTTGCAGCGGTATAAGCATACACATCCCTGCCATGGAAAGTATAAGACTGTTCAGAGCCTTTTCTTCTGTTTACCGCTTCATCAATTTCTCTTATTGCTTCAATACCTTCGGAGGCTGCAATTAAGGTAAGGGTTCCATTATCGGGTGTAACTATAAAATGACCTGCCTTTGTTTTTAGCACAACCGATTTTCTATTGGTGCCCACGCCGGGATCCACCACAGAAACAAACACCGTGCCTGCAGGCCAGTAACTAACGGTTTGCTGTAGCCGGTAAGCTGCTTCCCAAATATTGTATGCCGGAATTTCGTGTGTAAGATCAAATAATTTCAAACTGCTGTCCACTCCAATTGCCACACCTTTCATAGCAGATACGGCGCCATCTTTTAATCCAAAATCGGTTTGAAAGACGATGATTTTGTTTTGGGCAGCTGTTGTATTTATAATAACTGCTAACAAAAGCCCTCCCAGATATTTAATATACTTAGTCATTTGAAAAAAATATTCCATGCAAAATATCAAAACAAGAGCAATGCTATGATATGAGTTATAAAATGTTAAAATTCCAATATTTTAGTTATCCTATTTTTATTTCCTGTTTCTTTGATTTTGCATTAGTCTTTGCTCAACCAAAATTAAAAATGGTCTTAAATAAAAATTTCACACCATCAGCAAAGGTTCTCTTTTTAATGGCAATTCTTTTGCTTCCTTTATTTACTATAGCACAGCAGAAAATAAATATTGATTTAAATTTCACTGTCTTAAAATCAATTACAAACGATATTTTAAAAAAATATGTTACTGAACCGTCTTTTGTAAGTGTTGAATATTATAAGAGAAAAAAATTCCGCTACCCTTATTTTAACCTGCTGTCTAACATCTCCTATTCTGTAACTAATAAATTAAAGTTAGGGTTGCAAACAGGGATGTATGTGCATTACCAGGAAAGTTATTCAAGTCAAATAAAAAGAACTACTTTAACAATACCGATTCAAATTACAATCAAGTATCCACTATTAACAATAAAAAACAATACACTGGGCGTAAATACTGCTACCGGAATCCATTTTTTTTCGCTGGATGAATACATAGATAAATACAAAAACAGTGCGTTGTTAAACCTTTCTCTATTTTATACTACTAAAAATGGAGGGCTATTAAAAATTGGAATGGAAAAACAGATTGATAACGTAACTGTAAATTTAAAAAACATAACCCAGTATTCTCCACAGGAAAAGTACAAGTATTGCCTAAACAGGTTAGCACTTTCCATATCGTATGGAGTAAAAATAAAATAAGGATAAGCCATTGCATAAAAAGGGTTGATAAATTGTACAATCTATCAACCCTTTACATAACCTTTACATAAAATTACCGTACTAGAAATTAATTGCCAGCTTGGTAAATATCCTTCTGCCATTAAAACCCATTTGCACACTATCCCATGGGCCGCCGCTTTCATTATCGCCAGCCCAACCTTTTGCCAATTGATTTACACCAATATTTGGATGAATATTAAAAATATTATCTGCTCCAATAAATATACTTACACTCTTGCAAAATTTATATGATGCAAAAATATCTGTTACAAACTTACCTTTATAATCAAAAATTTCTGGCACTAAATCTCCTGTAGCATCAGAAGGGACTTGCGGATTAATACCGGCATAGTTTGGATTTTCAGGTGTGGCATCTCCAAAACCTAAAAGTTTTATGCCTCCATAATAAGTTAGATTGCTGCCAAAACCTAATTTACCAGAACTATAATTTAAACTTAAATTAAATTTAGCACCTGGGGCAGATGCTTTCAAAAATGCAATTTCCCTGTCGCTGTAAAATGTCTTCTGATTTAATACAGTGCCACTCAATGCAGGAGGCACATGTATTTCATCTAAATTAATTTTTTGCAAATTGCCTGCTAACAATCCTTTAAAGCTTTTGTTACCCCATTTTTTTGAATAGTCTAAAACCACATCTATACCATAATTAGTAGTGTTTACTGCATTAGTAAAAAACTGTGCAGTAGATACATTCAACCCTTTTAATAAACTGGTAAATGCTGCAGGCAATGTTGCATCATCGGCACTAAATAAACCAGAGAGCACTACCCTGTCTTTTACCTTAACCATATAACCATCAACAGTAAAAGTTAAACCGGGTGCCACTTTCCATGCAAATCCTAAACTGCCATTAACTGATGTTTCTTCTTTTAAATCAGGAATGCCCGCTGCTTTAGTTACCACATCGCCATTACGGGCAATACGTGACTGCACCAACTGACCACCGCTAAATGATGTAAGTGTATTACTGAAATTTATTTGTTGTAAAGATGGTGCCCTGAATCCTGTACTTGCCGATCCTCTTAAATTAAAATTATCTGAAACTTTATAACGGGTAGCCAATTTAAAAGTTGCTACCGATCCAAAATCAGAATAGCTCTCACCTCTTACTGCACCGTCTATTAACCATTTATCAGTAACATTTAATTCTGCATCGGCGTAAGCACTAAAATTGTAACGTGTTGCTTTAATTACATCATCGGGGCTAAAACCAGGAAAACCCTGGGAGCCTGATGCCTGCACCTGGTTAGGATCGTAGTTTGCATAAGATGCTTCTTCGCCTTTGTTGATACTGTACTTTTCGTTGCGATATTCAAACCCATAGCCAAAATTTAAACCCTGTGCTACATTTTTAAAATTCTTACTTAAATCAATATTTAATGTTGCCTGCCGGAACCTGAATCCACCATCAT
>NZ_JANMUN010000080.1:0-13246 GCF_031391665.1 Ferruginibacter sp. | reverse complement strand
TGCCACGCTTTCTGCCTTCCTCATCACGTCCGCTTTTAATGGTAATGCCGTCATCGCCGGTATCAAAATTGCAATCTTCCAGCAACGCATTTTTACAACTTTCTAAATCTATGGCATCGGTGTTGGCACCGTACCAAATGTTTTTTACTTTTAAATTTCTCACCGTAATGTGTTCGCTCATGGTGATATGCGTTGTCCATGCCGGTGAGTTTTCAAAAGTTACGCCTTCAATTAAAATATTTTTACACTCCGAAATACGGATCATATTCGGACGCATGTAATCTTTTACATCTTCAAAATCTTTTAAAGTTTTTCCTTCGGTAAGTTTTCCAATATTATTGGTTAACGCTGCCTTTAATGCTTTGGGAGAACTGTACCAGCTTTTACCTTCGGCAGAAACCACTCCACCATAACTTTTTAAATGTGCTTTCCACTGGCTTTCGGTAAGTTTATCTTTTCTTAAAGGCCTCCAGTAAAAACCATTGCCATTCATTATGCCTTCGCCGGTAATGGCAATATTTTCTAAATTTTCTGCTACTAACGGCGACATACACCTTGCTGCATCCACGCCTTCAAAAGAAGACAGCACCAAAGGATACTGATCAAAATCTTTGGTGTAAATAATTAAAGCACCTTTTGCCAAATACAAATTGATATTGCTTTTCATTACAATAGGGCCGCTTACAAAACTTCCCCTTGGCACCATCACTACGCCGCCGCCTGTTTTTGCACATTCATCAATGGCTTTATTGATAGCAACAGAATTTAATGTTAATCCATCTGCAACTGCACCATAATTTAAAATATTAAAAGTGTCTTTTTTAAAATGTGGTGCATAAATTTTAGGTAACTCAAATGCGAATTTTTCTTTAAAGTCTGACGGTGCTAAATATTTTATTAAGGGCAAATTTTGCTCTTTGATACTTTGGCAAACCAATGATGCCATTGATGCTGCGCCATATTCACTGAAGTGTGTATTATCTTCTTCCTTGCCTTTATAATTTTTAAAATGATTTTTTGGAATATTTAAAAATAAACGCTTGCTGTTTTCCACTCCTTCCTGTACAATTAATGCTTCGCTGCTTTTATGCAGATCAATTAAAGGCACATTCATTTGTGCAGCTACTTCTTTTACCACGCCGGGATAATCGCTATGCTGATCAACAAATTTTCCCTGTGCATCAAACTTGCGGCGCATTACCGGTGTAAGTAAAACAGGGTTGGCGCCTTTGCTGCGTATATCATTTACAAAACGAATTAAATTTTGTTTGTACAAAGTATGCGCCGGTGCAGAGCGGTTGCTGTCTTCCAGTTTTTGATCGTTGTGCCCAAACTGTATCATAACATAATCGCCGGATTGCAAGCGGCTCATCACCGTATCCCATCGATGTTCTGTAATAAAACTTTTTGTACTGCGGCCATTTACGGCGTGATTTTGTATGGTTATATCATTGGTAAAATAATCAGGTAACAATTGCCCCCAGCCCCTTTCCGGATTATCATCTAATGGCTTATTGGCCATGGTAGAATCGCCAATTAAAAAGATGGTAGTTTTTTTATCGGGCAATAAAAAAGCAAAACCACTAAAACTTATTATTATTAAAAGGTATTTTTTCATATAGCTGATGTGTAAGGGGTGTATTTTAAATTTATTAATTATAAATACGCCGTTTATTTATTGTATACTTTTAATTAGATGCTTCTTTTGTTTTTGTATGCCTTTAATTAGATGCTTCTTTTTTTTGCCGGGTGAGCCACTCTTGAGGAGTGACTCACCCTAATCGCCATAAGCGACCTCACCCCAACCCTCTCTAAAGGAGAGGGAACTGGAATGGGGTAACTTTAGTGTTAAATTTTTTTATTATTTCCACTACTATCTTCTCCATAATAAGTTCCCCTTTAAGGGCGGAGGGGCTTCTTATCTCAAATCATTAATATTTACGGGATCCATATCAGTGTAAATAAAATTTTCGCCAGCCATGCCCCAGATAAAACCATAATTGGTGGTGCCGCATCCGCTGTGAATACTCCATGGTGGCGAAATAATCGCTTCGTCATTGCTTACCACCAAATGTTTTGTTTCGGTGGGCTGACCCATTAAATGAATTATTTTTTGGTTCTCCGGTAAATCAAAATAATAATAAGCTTCCATTCTGCGGTCGTGTACATGCGTGGGCATGGTATTCCACACACTGCCTTCTTTTAAAATAGTAAGTCCCATTACCAACTGGCAACTTTTTAATCCATCGGCATGAATGTATTTATAAATTGTTCTTTGATTAGCGGTTATCACTGCACCCATTTCTGTTGGCGAAGCTTTTTCTTTTTTCATCAACTTTACCGCATACGCATGATGAGCAGGTGAAGAAAGTAAATAAAATTTTGCCGGATTATCTTTCTTTTTACTTTTAAAAGTAACTTTTTGTTTGCCTTTGCCAATGTATAAACAATCGAGTTTATTTACATCGTACGCTTTCCCATCCACGTTTATTTCGCCTTCGCCGCCAACATTGATTACACCAAGCTCTCTTCTTTCTAAAAAAAAATTTGCTTTAAGGGCATCATAAGTAACCAATGTGATAGTTTTATTTACCGGCACTACGCCACCAATCATAACCCTATCGTAGTGGGTGTACACAAAATTTATCTCATCATGCTTCATAATGTTTTGTACTAAAAAATTACTGCGTAATTCTTCGGCATTCATGCGGCTTACTTCGGCAGGGCTGTTGTGAAATCGTATTTGCATATTGTATATTTTGGAGCCCCAAACCCCTAAAGGGGCTTTCTTTCGTTGGTGCATTTATTTTGTTTTACATTTCAAAACTCGCTGGTGTAACAATTCATTAGACTCTTCAAAGTTCCCCCTTCAGGGGGCGGAGAGGGCTTTTATCTTCCCATCCATCCACCATCAACAGTTACAATTGTTCCATTCATATAATCGCTGGCTTTGCTGGCCAAAAAAACGGTTACACCTTTAAAATCATCGGGCTCACCCCAACGGTTGGCCGGTATTCTGTCTAAAATTGATTTACTGCGTACAGGGTCGTTGCGTAATGCTTCGGTATTATCTGTTGCTATGTAACCCGGTGCAATACCGTTTACATTAATGCCTTTACCCGCCCACTCATTTGCAAATGCTTTTATTAAACTGGCAATGGCACCTTTGCTTGCTGCATAGCCCGGCACATTTACACCACCCTGAAAACTTAACAATGATGCAGTAAAAATAATTTTGCCACTTCCCTGTGTAATCATTTTTTTTCCTATTTCTCTTGTAATTATAAATTGTGCATCTAAGTTTATAGCAATTACTTTATCCCAAAATTCGTCACTATGTTCTGCCGCAGGGTTACGCATAATGGTGCCGGCATTATTAACTAAGATATTGATCTGTTTATTTTCTGCTGTAACTTTTTCTGTAAAATTTTTAAGAGAGGTTCTGTCTTCAAAATTGCATTGATAAGCTTTAAAGTTTTTACCCAATGTATTCACTTCTTTTTCTACTTCGCTGCCAGTAAGTGCAAGGTTTGCAGATACACCAATGATATCTGCGCCGGCTTCGGCCAAACCAATGGCCATTGCTTTGCCAATGCCTTTATTGCATCCTGTTACCAGTGCTGTCTTTCCATTAAGCTTAAACTGTTCTAAAATATTCATTTGTACAATCGTTTATGCCCCTAACCCCTGAAGGGGAACTGCAGCTTTTAATAATGTAGTTTATATTTTTATTTCAATCTTTTAAAAGATTGTTTTCAATAGCCTTTTTCTATTAATTTCAGCTTCTTTCTACATCAATTTTACCACTATATCTCAAGGGAAAACATTATTGAAAGGCCTTTATTTACGCAAACGTTCCCGATAACGTTTACTTACAAAAAATTGCTCGTTTGCATTAACCAACGGGCCAATTTTTACAGTTTTTTTGCAGCCTGCCGTGCTACCAATTTCCAATCGCCCTGTTGCTTTTCCCATACTAACATCACATACATAAAAATGTCGGCTGGCTTGCCTCCATCATTAGTTTTTGATTTAAGAGTTTGCCGCACCACAACAATTTTTTTGTTTACTACTGTGTAAGTCTGCTCAGATAAATCAATCGTTACAAAATCGCTTTTACCGCTGGCAATTTTTGAAACGAATTCTTTTTTATCATCAATATGTCCTCCTGAATGACCGTACATTAAATTTGCCGAAGCCAGTTTATCCAGCATTACAGAATCAGCATCAACCATAGCTTTACGCAGTTGTTCTACTTTTTCTTCTACCTGCTTTTGTTCTTTGCTTTGTGCGGTTGCATTTAATGCAATACAAAGCAACAGTACGGAAACAAATTTTTGAAATACTTTTTTCATTTTTATTTTTAGTTTAAATTGATAATTTTTTTTTGATTGTTACTTTGATAAACTGCTTCAATAATTTTAATTACATTTTTTGCTTCTTCAGCAGTAACAGGTAAAGGCTGTTTATTAATTATTGCCTGGTAAATTCCATCGTAGTAATTTCCATAATTGCCTTTTTCGCCTGGTATTTTTTCTTTTACAAAAACGCCCTCTTTTTCTGTATGCAACATACCATATTCAGATGTTGACTCAACACCAAAATCATCATCTAAAGGATTTTTATGCAACTGTAATTGAGTTTCCTGAACATCGCTGCGGCTTTTTAAAAAAGAACCTTTGCTGCCATGAATAATAAATCCCTGCGGTTCTTTTGCAAACATGGTGGCTTTTAGGCGAACCCTGAAAGATGAATAGTATAAAAGAATTTCGCAATAATCATCCACCAAAGAATTTTCTCTCATCATCATTACATCTGCAAATAGTGCAGCAGGCATTCCAAATAACTGCAATGCCGTATCAATTAAATGAGAACCTAAATCGTAAACAACACCCACGCCTGCAGTTGGTGCTTCTTTATGCTGTTTATAACTTAAATCGGGTACAAAACGGTCGTAATGAATTTCTGCTTCTTTAATGTCACCCAATTTTTTACCGGCCAGTATTTTTTTTGTGGTTAAAAAATCACTGTCCCAACGGCGGTTGTGGAATACCGATAACAGTTTTTGCTGTTTTTCTGCAAGGTTAATTAATTGATTGGCTTCTGCAACAGTTGGTGTAAACGGTTTTTCTACAATAACATGTTTATTAGCCAGCAAGGCTTTTTTTGCATAATCAAAATGGGTTATGCTGGGAGTATTTACAATTACCAGATCTATACTTTCATCAGCAAGCATCGTATTTAAATCTCTGAAAGTTTTTATTGCAGGATATTTTTCTGCAGCCAAATTTTTTGTACGTTCCCAAACTGCGTACAACTCAAAACCTTTATTGCTGTTGATGAACGGGGCATGAAAAACCCATCCACTCATACCAAAAGAACACAATGCGGTTTTAATAGTTTGCATAATCGTTAGTTAACACACAATTAATTATAAAATGAAACTACTGCGTAGTTTTTGTTTTGCCACAGATTACACAGATTAACACGGATTTTAGCTTTTGAAACCCTATATTAATCCGTGCAAATTCGTGTAATCCGTGGCTACTATTTTTTAATGCTATGCAGTAAAAATTAAGCATTTGCCAAAGCCCTGTCTAAATGCACATATCCACCATCTACATAAACCAATTGGCCAGTTGTGTGGCTTGATCTGGAGGACAATAAAAAAGCCACTGCATTTGCAATTTCGGCTGCTGTTGTCATCCTGTTTTCCAAAGGTATTTTAGCTTCTATTTCTTTTAATTTTTGCTGAGGATTGGGTAAAGTTTCAATCCATTTTTGGTAAAGCGGAGTAAAACATTCTGCTACCACTACTGCATTTACACGAATGCCATACTTCAATAATTCCACCGCCCACTCTCTTGTTAATGCATTGCGGCCACCATTACTGGCAGCATAGGCAGATGTATTGCCCTGGCCGGTATCGGCAGTTTTTGAAGTGATGTTTACAATCGCCCCTTTCGATTTTTTTAATTCGGGTAATGCATAATGTGCCAGCAAATAATAATGCACCAAATTTTTATGCAGAGAAGCAATAAATTTTTCATAGTTGCCGCTTTCTAATCCTACACTATCATTTACACCTGCGTTATTAACCAACCCATCAATTTTATTAAATTTTTCTACTACTTTTTTTATTGCCTGCTCACATACTAATGGTTCAGATAATTCCGCCACTATCTGAAACGCTTTACCACCTGTTGCTGTTACGGCTGCAACTGTTTTTAAATTATCTTCTTCATTACGGCCAATGATAACCGGTATAGCACCTTCTGTAGCCAGCACTTTTACAATACCCTCGCCAATACCTTTGGCACCACCGCTTATAATAATTATTTTATCTTTTAAATTTAAATCCATGTGAGTTGTATTTTTTCAAATGTAATTTTAATGAGCAAGCTATTATTTGTAATGCAATCGGTTTGTAAGATTAACATTTTAAAGCGCTGCACTATCCTGCACCTGCATGACACTTTACAGCCGGTTTATCCAATTCTTTAACCGTTCCAGCCAATTATCATCGGTTGTTTTATTATTCATGCCAAAACCGTGGCCACCTTTGGGATATAAATGCATTTCCACTGGCACTTTATTTTTAACACAGGCCTGGTAATACCTAACGCTGTTTTCAACTGGTACGCCACCATCATCGCTGGCGTGTACTAAAAAAGATGGCGGTGTTTCAATATCTACCTGCAAATCGTTACTGAAAAAATTAGTCAACTGTGCTGATGCCTTTGCACCAATTAAATTATTTCTGGAGCCTTTATGTGTTATAGTGCTATCAAAACTTATTACAGGGTAAATTAATACCGCAAAATCAGGACGAACAGAAGTGGTATCTTTATTATTGGCATCGGCCATAAATTTAAAATGTGTGGCGGCTGTGGATGCTACATGGCCTCCGGCAGAAAAGCCCATTATACCAATTTGATTTTTGTTTACACCAAACCCTTTTGCATCAGCTCTTATTACACGAATGGCCTGTTGTGCATCCTGCAATGGTGCAAGGCTTTTATCAATGTTAGTGGTATCATCGGGGAGTCGGTATTTTAAAACGAAAGCCGTAACTCCCCAGCGGTTTAATTCTTCTGCAATTTTTGTTCCCTCTTTATCAAACGCTAAAATGCTGTAGCCACCACCCGGGCAAATAATAACTGATTTACCATTTGGTTTTGCTGGTTTAAAAACAGTAAGTGTTGGAATACTTACTTTGGCAATACGTGTTACATTATCACGAAATGTTGAATTCTCTTTATCTGGTACAGATTTAGAATTAGGAACAGCGCCCTTATACAAAGGAATTTGTTGTGGTGCTTTTTGTACAAATGCATTATTATCGAAAGGTTTAGATTTCATTGTTGCAAACCAGGCAGTGTCTGATATGTTTTTATTTAATGAAAAAATGTTTTTAAGTGAATATAATTTTACTTCTTTATCATTTAATTGTTTTGACCATTTTACACGTTGTGTAATTGCCGCTCCACTGCCTGTATTTTTGTACTCTGCATAAAAAGTAGTTTTTTCATTTTCAGTATTATTCCAATTATCCCAACCTTCGGGTGCAATTACTTTAGGTAAATCACAACGAATAAAAACTGTTTTAGCATTTGCCCGCCATGGCCTGCCCAAATATAATTTTGTTACAGAAGAATCAACCATAATTTTACAATCAATAAAAACAAAACCATAGCTTTTACTTACAGTTGTACTGGCTGCTGTTATAAATGAATTTGTTTTTGCCCTGATGGTACAATTCTGAAACACTGCTGTTGATGGTCCAAAAATAAAATCGGTAGTGCCTTCTATATAACAATTTTCAAAAAGTTGTCTTGCATTTTCTCCACTTGCAAAAATAGTATCCTGGTTACCCAAAAATTTACAGTTTTTAAAAACTGCTTTATCAGCATCAACATATAATGCCAAGGCCTGGCCAACCTGCGCGGCATTATTTGCAAACGTAATATTCTCGGCCCTAAAACGGTTGCCCGAAATTTTTGCCGTGTAAGAAGTAAATGTGGTATGTTTTCCTTTGCCTGAATAATCATTAAAGATAATGATAGTGCTGTCCACATTTTCACCAACAAACCTTACATCGGTGTTATTTGCAGGTAATTCAATCTTCTCGTTGTACACACCGTTTTTTATGTACAACGTAATTGGCGCTAACGGATAAACCCTCATGGCATCAATAGCATCCTGAATAAATGCATAATCGCCGCTGCCATCTTTAGCTACAGTAAATACATATTTATATTGTTGTGGGTTGGAGGTCTGACAAAATCCATGGCTGCAGAAAAATAATATAACTATAAAAATTAAACCTCTTTTTTCCATCTTTTAAATTTAAAGTAAATTATTCGTTGCGTTCCAAATTCCAAAAATATTTTTCTTTATAAGTACTCTCTTTTTACATTTAAAAAAAGCTGCCACTGGGACAGCCTTTAAACTAAACTACTATGAGAAAGATTTAAATTAATAGCCCGGGTTTTGTTTTAGTTTACCCTGGTATGCCGAAATGGTTGCCTGGTCGTAAGGTAATAACTCACTTTTGCCGGGTACAAAATAAAATGCCATGGCCTGAAATAACGGCTTGTTACCCGTACCATCAACATCAAGCACATTACCTGTAAGATTTTGTGCCCAGTCTGTTCTTACCCATTTTGTTGCTGCTGCACCCGATGCAGGCGCTGTACCAATTGCTGCAGCAGGCGGCACCTGTGTTGGCCTCCAGAAAGGCTGTTTGCTAACACTGTCTGTTGTGGTGTAATACACAATTTCTTCTCCAATATTTTTAATATAAACATATTGCGGCACATAAGTGTATGGTGCAACCCTGTCACGTATTTGCTGAATTTTATTTCTTGCTTCAGCAATTTTCGCCCCCAGTAAATTCCAGCGTAATAAATCATATTTGCGAATACCTTCATGACCAAATTCTAAAAAACGTTCGTTGGTAATAGCAACAAAAAAACTATCTTTTGTTGAAGGTGTAATTCCAATTAATGAGGTATTGCCGCGGTATGCTCTTTTTCTAACTTCTTCAAAAGCATCTTTTGCCAATTGTGTTGGCCCGTTATTAATTTCATTCACTGCTTCTGCATACATTAATAATACATCCGAAAAACGAATCATGCACCAGTTGTAACCGGGGTTTAATGCAGTGCCCGGCAACAATGGAATTCTCCAGTCTCTTCTGTATTTACCTGTATTTAATTCTCCCAAACGGCGTTGCCCTTTTATGTTAGACACAGTGGGCACCTGGTAATGTGTTACAGTAATATCACGCCTTGTATCAACGGAATCGAATGCATAAAAATAGTTGGGCAGCATTTGAATACCGCCGCCGCCAGCACCGTAACGTGATGCTGCATTTACAGTTGGGCCATCATAGTTACCCATACGGCTGTCGCTGGTACCGTTTCCTCCGCCTGCACCCACTTCAAAAATTAATTCTCCCTGCGGATCGTACACAAAAGAAGTTACATTTCTCCAAATGTTTTCGTAATTGGGATTAAGGGTGTGCTGTGATCTGTTAGCCATTAATTCTTCGCACTCCTGTTTTGCAATTTGGTAGTAAGTAAGATAATTACTGCCACGTTCCATTTGCCCGTTGCTGCGTAAAGAAAATCCACCACGGAACAAAGCTATTTTGGCTCGTAAAGCCATTACTGCTCCTTTTGTTATGCGTTCGTTTCTTGTACCAGCATCTAACCGCCATGGTACTAATGCTTTTGCTGTAGCAAGGTCGGCTAAAATTTTATTATAGGTAGAATCCCTGTTAGCCGCCAACGGAAATAAATCGGTTTGTTTAAAAGCCGGTGTCATTGGTGCAGGCACGTCACCCCAGTTTCTAATCAGTTCAAATAAAAACTGTGCCCTAAGTGTAAGTGCTTCTCCATATAATCTTTTTACAGCTGCCTGTTCTGTTGCAATAGCTGAAGTATATTGTGGCATTAATGGAATTTGATCGATACATAAATTTGCTTTTTCCACCCCACGGTACAATTGACGGAATGGGTTTGAAATTTCTGCATTAGTCAATAATAATTGATACCTGCCAACACCCCTTCTGCCGTTATCAATACCCCCGCTTACAATACCTTCGTCGGTATCGTAAGGATAATACATACTTATGCGAATGCCATATCCATTATCTCCCTGCAACTCATCATACACACCAATAAGTGCACTTGTAGCATTAGATACATCCGAAAAAGTTTCTGCAATCGTATATTGAGATACTGGCTCAACTTCTGTAAATTTTTTACAGCTGTTAAAAATAACAGCTACACTAAGAATTGTGATGGCTGTACTAATTTGATAAATTTTATTTTTCATAAAACAATTATTTTATTTTTTAGAAAGTAACATTTACACCAACTACTATTGTTCTTGATCTTGGATAAGCAGCAAAATCAACACCCGGCGTTAAAGGGTCTGTTCTTCTTGCAGTAACATCAGGATCGTAACCGGTATAATTGGTAATGGTGCCCAAATTATTAATTGTACCATAAAACCTGAAGCTGGAAATTTTTGCCTTAGCGGTAATATTTTTTGGTATCGTGTAACCCACAGTAAAATTATTAAAACGAAGGTAAGATCCATCTTCAATTTCCCAGGAGTGCAACCACCAACGTTGCACTCTAACCGGCGTCCATATTTTTGCGTTGGCATTTAATGCCGCAAGTTCAGTTGGGTCGGTTACTCTCTGGCCGGCGGCATTAATATTTGTCCACCTGTCTTTCATAGTGTTGAGTATATTCAGGTTGCTAAATGCGCCATCCGTCCATTCTACTTTGTTGGCATTATAAATATCATTGCCATAAACAAAATTTACAAATACACTTAAATCAAACCCTTTAAAAGCAAACTGGTTATTCCATCCTCCGGTAAATTTAGGATTGGCATTTCCAATTACTTTTCTGTCTTTATCGGGTGTTATTTTTCCATCCCCATCTAAATCTTTCCATTTAAGCATACCAGGTTGCGGTGCACCGTAAACACCGTTAGCAGCCACACCCGCTTTAATTGTATAAACTCTTGTTGTTGCATTATAATCAAAATCGTTAATGCCATAAAAACCATCTGTAACAAAACCATACATTAAACCGGCAGGTTCGCCAACTTTTACTAAATAATCAGTAACGCCATCACTACCCTGCCAGCCCGAGTTTCTTTCTAACTGGCTTACACCACCCAAACTTTCAACTTTGTTTTTATTAAAAGAGAGATTGAAGTTAGATGTCCATGTAAAATCTTTTTTAGCAACAGGCGTAGCATTAATTTGAAACTCCACACCACGGTTGGATGTAGCCCCAATGTTTTGAATTTGAGAAGTATAACCGGTTGTTGGTGGAATATCAACATTCAGCAATAAATTTTTTGCTGTGTTTTTATAAATATCCATTGTAAACTGTAACCTGTTTTTAAACATAGACAGATCAATACCAAAATTTCGGGTAGTATTTTCTTCCCATCTTAAATTGGGGTTAGCTAATGATGTGGGTGCAAAGCCCGGTAAAATAGAATGGTTAATAGCATACTGACCCGTTACACCATATAATTGCAAATAAAGTAAATCGCCGATTCGGTTATTGCCTACAGAGCCATAGCCAAATCTTAATTTACCATCATCCAGCCACTTTGCATTTTCAAATAATTTTTCTTTTGAAAAACGCCATGCTGCAGAGCCCGAAGGGAAAACAAGGTTTCCATTACTTGCACCAAATTTTGATGATCTGTCGGAACGCAAATTAAGTGTCAGTAAATATTTATCATCAAATCCGTAATTTATTCTTCCAAAAAAAGAAGCAATACGGCTTGCCGGATTAATAAAAGTAAATGGTAACGGTTGCGAAGAGCCTGTAGGTGCTGAACCAAGCCCCATGTTTGCCAATGCTTTGTCGGGAGTAATATCAGCAGGAAAATAATTGGTTTGAAAAAAAGAATTTTGAACCCTGATATCAACAATTTCCTGCCCCACTAAAACAGTAAGATCGTGATGTTTTTTATAATCATTTACTGAATATTGCAATGTATTAGAATTACTGATGCTTCTGTTATTCTGCTCGCCGATTGACGCAACAGGTAATGATGCAGCATTACGTGCCGTACCTGTTATTTTGCTGTAAAAAAGATCCTGCTCAGTAACGGTATTATCAAAACCAAGTGTACTGCGAAATACAAGATTTTTTAAAATATTATAATTAAAATAACCGGTTAAATAAGTTCCTTTGGTGAATTGCCTTCTGTATTCTGCCTTTGTTAAAATAACAGGATTTGTTTGCCCTGCAGATGCTAAATAATAAGCCTCATCAAAATCATCAACACCACCTGTTGCGGTGGGTAACTCAAACGGACGGTAAGTAATAGCATGACGCAGACGATTGGTAGTTCGTGTACCGCTGTTAGTGGTACCAGAACCTCTTATTGTCTGATCCAAATAACGGGCTGTTATTCCAACTTTTACTTTATCAGAAACCTTATGGTTTAAATTAAAGTTTACTAAATTTCTGTCGAACCCGGATTCTAATAAAATGCCATCTTCCCTGTTGGCAGTTAAACTTAAATTGAAAGTGGTAGCCTGATTACCGCCATTTACCGAAACATTATGATTTTGATATCTTGCATTGCGGCCAAATGCTTCCTGCTGCCAGTTTATTGGTGTTACATTTTTGTAATTCTTAAGTGTATCCCAGGTAGTGCCGTAAGTTTTTGCAAAATCGCTGCTGTCAGTTGAGCTTGCTCTCGATCTTTCGTATTGCCAAATTACAAAATCATAAGGGCTTAATACTTCCATTTTCTTAGGCAACATTCTTGATCCGAAAGAACCATTATATGCCACTTCAGTTTTTCCCGACCGGCCTACTTTTGTTGTAATTATAACCACCCCATTTGCCGCTCTTGCCCCATAAATAGCTGTAGTTGATGCATCTTTTAATACATCAATTGTTGCAATATCCTGCGGAGAAATTACCGACAAAGCATTTTCAACCTGCACCCCATCAACAATATACATGGGTGAATTATCCTGCGTAATTGAACCGCCACCTCTTACTCTTATAATGATATCAGCACCCGGCGCACCTTCCGATGCGATGGCCTGCACACCGGCCAATCTTCCCTGCAATGCTTCTGCAGCAGAGGACAATGGAATATCTTTTAACTGCTTTGCATTTACAGATGAAACTGTACCGGTTAAATCTTTTCGCTTGATGGTGGCATAACCTACCACCACCAC
>NZ_JANMUN010000075.1:0-2275 GCF_031391665.1 Ferruginibacter sp. | reverse complement strand
GTCGATTCCCTCGGCACGATTACGGGAACAACACTTGACAAATATGCACAAAAAGAATTTTATGCGCCATTGGGATTAACCACATCAGGTTTTAAACCAAGAAATCGTTTTACTTTAAACAGGATAATACCCACCGAACAGGAAAAAAGTTTTCGCCTGCAATTATTACGTGGCGATGTGCATGACCCTGGCGCTGCAATGTTTGGTGGTGTGTCGGGCCATGCTGGTTTATTCAGTAATGCTTACGATTTAGCAGTGATAATGCAAATGCTGTTGAATGGCGGAACATTTAACGGTAAAAATTATTTGCATAAAGAAACGGTTCAACTTTTTACAGCCTACCATAGTAAAATTAGCCGCCGGGGTTATGGTTTTGATAAACCTGAAAAAGATAATGCTACAAGACCCGAACCTTATCCTTGCTTATCTGCATCGCCGCAAACCTTTGGCCACACCGGTTATACAGGCACTTGCGTTTGGGCCGACCCGGCCAATAAACTCATCTTTATTTTTTTAAGCAACCGTGTTAACCCTGAGGGTGGAGATATAAATAAAAAATTACTGAACATGAATGTGCGGTCAAAAATCCATGAAGCTATTTATAAAGCGATGGGAAAGTAAAAGAAAAATACTCAATACAAATTCAACAGAATAGTTTTTAATTCATCCATATTCTTCCACGGTATTTGGTGATCGGCTCCATGCATTGTATCTGCAACAATTGATGTTGCATTGATCATCATCTTTTTTCCGTAAGCAACATTTTCTATCGGCACCCAGGTATCTTTATCGCCATGAATAAATAAAACTTTGCAGGTAATATTTTTAAAATCATTTTGCAAAGGCAGTAAATCATTTTTAAGATAGAGCAGCTCTGTATTACTTGGACCAAATGCGCCGGGCAAAGCCCAATAAAAAGGTTTTACATTCATAATTTTTCGCCAGGTTTCTTTTGTCTCCTGGTTAATATCTAAAGCACCTGCAATAATTATTACGGTATTAAAAAGAGCAGCATTATCGGCAGCAAGTTTTGCAACAATTGGTCCGCCTAAACTATGGCCCACTAAAAATAATGGTTGCTCATTTTTTAATTTTTCAATAACCGGCATAATAATTTTGCATTGCTCCTGCAAATGCAGGGCTTTACCAAAATCGCTGTAACCAAAGCCCGGCCTGTCTATCGCTACAATGCGAAATTTTTTACGCATGTCTTCATCCCACATAAACTTCATGTAATTCATCCAGCTGCCGGGGCTGCCATGTATAAAAAATAAAGTGGGTAAAGTATCGCTGCCGCAAACGGCATAATGTAAATGGCGCTGGTTAATTACTGTATCAAATATTTTTAAGGGAACATCTTTGGTTTTAAAAACAGCATAAGCTTTTTTATCGCTCCAGCGGTTACGCATAATAAAACATTGCGCTAATAAAAGCCAAACAGCAAGTAATGCAAAACTATAGAGTAAAGTACGCCGCATATTTTTTTTAAACCGATTAGCTGGCATTTTTGTTACAGTTTATTTTTAAAAGAATCTTTTTTAGCTGCCGCAATTTTAGAAATAATAGGGAAATGAATAGTCTTTATCAGATCATTGCTTCCCCATGCTTTTTGTAAAGCAGGCAGCAATTGCTGCAATGGATCATGCTTATTGATTTTTTTAAAGTGGCTCAATGCACTCCATGTACTTAAGTAACCCAGCAGTTGCGGCAAATTCCATTCGCAGTTAATTTCAAATTGAGGGATTGTTATTACTGTGTAAGGAAAAGGCAAAGACTGATAATGATCGTCGATATACCTTCTTTCTTTATCCCAGTATTTGCCTAAAATTTCTTTGTATAAGATATGTATTACTTCGTCAACATTTTTGTTTACTTCAATTAAAGCGTAACCAATAAAAGCAATAATGCCACCCGGTTTTAATATTCTTTCAGCCTCTATATAAAAAATATCATGATTAAACCAGTGGGCAGCCTGTGCTGCACAAATAATATCAAAATAGTTTTTGGGAAAAATTGTTTTTTCAGCAGGTGAAATACTGTACTGAATATTAGGCATTACAACGGCATGTTGCAATTGTGCAGCGCTGATATCTGTTGCCTGTACTTGCTTGTAATATGCAGCTAAATGTTTTGCGGCTTGTCCATTGCCTGTTCCGCAATCCAATGCTGCATCATGTTCTTTTGTAAGTGATGCTAAAAATGTAAAGAGTGCTTCCGGGTATTCCGGTCGCCAGTTGGCATAGCTGGCTGCAATGGCAGAAAAATTATCTTTTAT
>NZ_JANMUN010000250.1:0-2399 GCF_031391665.1 Ferruginibacter sp. | reverse complement strand
AATTTTTTGACTTTGAAAATTAGATACGGTTTAATCAGAAGGTATTGGTGGTTGGGTAAGTAAGTGAATGTAAAAGTACAACTGCTTTTTTATATTTACAAAATTTGTGGATTTACGCTATGCATTTTATTAAAATAGTTCTCCACAAATTTTGTAAATATAAAAAAGCAGTTGTACTTTTACATTCACTTACTTACCCAACCACCAATACCTTCTGATTAAACCGTATCTAATTTTCAAAGTCAAAAAATTTAGATTAACTATCCAACCCTCTGAATAGCTTCTGTTTCTCAGGATATAATTTTTACATTATATACCGGGGTACAATTTAAAAATCCATTTTGTATTGAGTTGTCCTTTAAAAAACCTTATGGTTAATTTTTGCGTATGCTATGTGCAATAAATAGCCATAAAAAATGACAACAGAAATTACCTCACCAAAAACATACAATATGGAAACTTTGTACACTGCTTACACTAAAATGCTGGATTATAAAATGTATTATTTTATAAAAAAATTCAGCACCTTCCCCGAATTTAAAAATGTATCACCGGTTTTAGAATCTTATGGTATGCATACCAATTTTGATAAAGCCTGCAGCATTGCCGGCGTTAATGACCCTGCAGTAAAAGAACAACTTTTACAACAGGCTCAGGAAAATATGCCAAGAGCAAAAGTTATTGAGCTTAGCAACAGCAATTTTTCGGAGAAAAGTATAGCAGGATAATTTTATTTTTTTACTTTATATAGTTTAGTCTTTTGGGTGGGTACCCAAAAGGCTTTTTTATTTACTTTACAAAAATAATTAGCCTACATTTATTTTATATTATGGAAAGAAAAAAATTAGATGTAGATATTGTTTTGGATATACTTAAAGAAACGCTTGCAGCCAATCCGACTTCATCATTTACTGCAAGTTTACTGCACCAGTACCAGGAACGTGGCGGCCTTAGCAAAAAACAACTGGAAGGCCTGCATCATAAAGCATCAAAAGTAAGCGCCATAAGTACAGGTAAACTGGCAACGCTTGAAGCGATTATTTTAAAAAAGCCCATGAAGCATAAATCGCCATTGCCCCAACCCACGCCACTTTTTACTAAAGATGAAACAGCAGGTAAACTAATAACCGAAATTTTAAATAAATATCCTCAGCACAAACGGGTAGTTTTTTTTAAAGCCAAATACGATAACAACGAACCATTTTATGTAACAGAAACAGAAGAACTGAAAAGGTTTTATAAACTGCTGATTGAAAAATAAATGTTTGGCTCTTTAATTTATCAGGCTTTACTGTTAAGGCTGATAAGGTAATCGAATAAATTTGTTTCGGAAGAAATACCTAATTTTTTACGCAGGCGGTACCTGCTAATTTCCACTCCTCTTACAGATATATTCATTAACTGTGCAATTTCTTTAGTAGATAAATTCATTCTTAAATAAGCAGAAAGCTTTAATTCATTACTGGTAATAGCAGGGTGCTTATCTTTTAAGCCTGCAACAAAATCGCTGTGTACTTTATCAAAATGTTTAGTAAAGCTCTCCCACTCTTTATCTATATTATCATCCTCACCTAATGATTTAATCATTTTTTTTATTTCGGCAATGGCTTGTGGGTTATCAAAGCCTTTCATTACATGTGCTAATTCTGCTTTTATTTTTGTTAACAGCTCACCCTTTTTTACAAGGTGCATTGCAGAAGATGCCAGCTCAGAATTTTTAAAATTTATTTCAGCTTCCAGGTTGTCATTACGTAAAGCAACTATTTCACTTTCGGTTTTATTTAATTCCAGCTCATGAATATATAAAAGCCTTTTTTGTTCTTCTTCATGTTTTACTTCCTGCTTTTTAAATTTTATCTTTTGCCATTTATATATGCCAAGTATTGCTGCACAAAAAAGCAGGAAGTAAAACAGGTTTGCCCAAACGGTTCTGTACCATGGCGGCAGCATTTTAAATGCATACCCTGCAATGGCAGATTCGTTGCCTAAATTACTTCTCACCATTACTTCAAATGTAAAATCTCCAGAAGGTAAATTAGTGTATTCTTTTTCAGTTCTTGTTGTCCATTCGCTCCAGTTTTCATTAAATCCTTTTAACCGGTAGCTGTATTCTAAATTGGACTGGTAACCAAAAAGTGCAGCAGAAAATTCAAAACGTATCGTTTTCCATGCATCATTTATTTGTGGTGCAACAGCAGCATCCTGTACCTGCTTTTCATTCACTTCATTAAAATAACCTCCAAACAAAAGGCTGTCTGTTTTATTAACTATTCTTACTGTTCTTATCTGCACCTGCAAATCGGGTAAGGTTGTTTTATACTTTTGATAATTGATATGAAAAAAACCCTTTTCTCCACCCAAAAAAATATTATTTTCATCAACAGGATAAATAAATTCAA
>NZ_JANMUN010000035.1:0-2044 GCF_031391665.1 Ferruginibacter sp. | reverse complement strand
GGATAAAGCATTAATGTTGGTATAAAAGCGGCAACCCACATCCTGCAAATCATAAATTACCAGGTCAACATTAGCAAGGTCTTTTTTGGTAGGTTTGTTTTTATTGCCATACAGCGAAATTACAGGTTTGCCCGTAGCAATATCAGTTTCATCGGCAACTTCTGTGCCGGCACTTGCATTACCACGAAAACCATGTTCGGGGCCAAACACTTTTACTATCTTAACGCCAAGGCTTTTCAAACTATCTACTAAATGCGTTTTATTAATGATGGTGGTTTGGTTGGCAAGTATGGCTACCCTTTTTCCTTTTAGATAGGGCACATATTTACCTGTTTGCTCAGCACCTGTTTTTATTGGTGCGTTTACATTAACAGCAAGAATGTTTAGTTGATTTTTATTATTAAGGCCAAGGCTTAATACAACAAAAAGGAGAAGGAAGAATTTCATCGCTATATTTTTTATTGAACGGAATAAATATTTAAATGGATTGTTGATTTTAAGTAAATATGAAAGCACTTTTTTCTTTTAATATCTATTATGGTTTATCAACTGATGCATTTATACCATCTTTTAATTGCAAAGTTGTTTTTGCTTTTAAAGCAGATACTACTTTTTTACCCGTTCTTGCTTCAAGTTCTTTTCTTGCAACTTTAGCAACATTACCACCTTGCTTTGCAATTTTTTTACTCTCTTCAAATCCTTTAGGGTTTACTGCTGCCGAAATATCTTTAGTAGATGCTTCTGCCAGCATATTTAAGATCAATTCGGTGTTCGTCATATTATCTCTCAGGTTTTCCTTTTTTAAACCTTTTAGTATTTTGTATTCTTTAGTTGTTTTCTCCGACCATTCTTTGGTAATAATATCGGTAAGGGTTGCAAACTGAACGCCTTCTTTCAAGCCTCTTTTTCTCCATTCATCAGTTAACTCTTTTCGTATATCAATACTCTTCAGGCGTTGGTTTATCCAGCTTTCAGAATAACCTAATTGCAGGTATTGCTCCATTGCTCTGTCAATAGTAAGTTCGGGGTCTTGTATTTCATCCAATCTTTCTGCTGCAATTTTTGCCAGCCATAATTTAAATGGCTCTGCCTTTGGCGAGGGGATGGATTGTATAAGGCGGAAGAGTTGTTCTGTATCAGCAACATCTGTCATTCGCATTTTACCATCAGCAGCCAGCATTTTCAAACCGTGACGGATTGTCACGGTTTCATTTCCTTCTTCTTTTAGTCGTTGTTTAAGTTTTCTCCAATAGGCATTTGGATCAACACTTTCAGTTAAAACTGCAATCACATCAACAATAGCTATATACCATTTTTCCTGCTCTTCGTCCCAAACAGCTCTTACTTTTTTATTGTTAAATATTTTTATGGCGTCTTTCTTTTCCATATTGCAATGATTTAAATTTCCGAAGGGTTGTAGCTATCCCGTGAAGAAGATACGGTATGGCTTTGCGTATATTGCCATGGGATACCTAGCGTTGGTCTAACAAAACAAATATAACTATTTACCATAGCGTTTTAAGAATGATTAGGCAAAAAAATAGCCAGGCAATGTGCCGGACTATTATGAGATATTTTGCAAAATATTTTTATTCCGGCCGGTGCGGCACCGACCAGGGAGAAAAATATTACTTTTTCTTAGGTGCCGCCTTCTTCACCGCAGTTTTCTTTGGCGCTTTAGATGCCGCTTTCTTCGCCGGTGCTTTTTTATCAAACGCTTTCGGTTCCTGCACCAAAATCATTTTTTTAACATCGTCAATAGTCAATGCCAGCAATTCTTCGGGGCTGTATTTGCCATTGGCACCGCTGCCGCTGAGTTTGTATTTCTTTTTGCCCATTTTAATAATGGCGCCCCAGCGTTCGTTTTCGATAGTGATCTTGTCTTCGGGAAATGCTTTTATAACACGGTTGGCTTCTTTTACAATTTTAGCCGCTATCAGCTCATCAATATCATTTTGAGAGAGGGCATCGTAATTATAACGCACCGGAATATTAATAAACATGTCGTTCCATTTAATAAACGGGCCAAAGCGGCCTTTGCCTT
>NZ_JANMUN010000229.1:0-1587 GCF_031391665.1 Ferruginibacter sp. | reverse complement strand
TAAAACCAACTCACCAATTTGCATACTTAAATCGTAATGTTCTTTTTCGTAACCAAAACTGCCGGCCATACCGCAGCAACCGCTGGGTATAGTTTCAACCGAATAATTTTTTGGTATAGATAAAATGGCAGCGGTATCACTTAATGCACTCAATGCTTTTTGCTGGCAATGCCCATGCAACTTAATTTTTTTTGTGGCTGTAGAAAATAATGATGCATCAATTTTACCTGAAGCAAATTCACGGGCAATAAATTCATCAATGTAAAAAACATTTTTACTTAATGCTTTTGCTTTAGTAAGATTTTCATCTGTTGCCAGATCAATATACTCATCTCTAAAAGTTAAAATAGCGGAAGGTTCAATACCGATCATTGGTGTTTGATCAGAAATTACTGGATGAAGCAATTCAATATTTTTATTAATAATTTCTTTTGCTTTTCGCACTAAACCTTTGCTTAACCAGGTGCGGCTGCTTTCTAAATGTGTAGGAATAATTACTTCGTAACCCAATTTCTCTAAAAGTAAAATTGCTTTAATGCCAATTTCGGTATCGTTGTTATTGGTGAATTCATCGCAAAAAAGAAAAACACTGCCCCCATCCCCTGAAGGGGAGTTATTTGAACTTTTTGCTTTTTTCGTGCCGTGATTAATAAACCATGAAAGTAAAGTGGTTTTATACATTGTAGGCATGCTGCGTTTTGGAGCAAAGCCCGATAATTTTTTTATGGCACCACCAATTAATTTATTACTAACTGCAAAATTATATAAGCCAGGAATTAATGCACCAAATTTTGCAGATGCGGTAAAATTGGCAATCAATTTACTTCTGAAAGGAACACCATTAGCATCGTAATAATGCTGTAAAAATTCTGCTTTTAATTTTGCCACATCCACATTGCTGGGGCATTCGCTTTTACAACCTTTACAACTCAAACACAAATCCATTACATCATAAATTTCTTTATGATCAAAACGATTAAGCTTATCGCTATTGGTTAAAAATTCCCGTAAAATATTTGCTCTTGCCCTTGTGGTATCCTTTTCATTTTTTGTAGCCATAAAAGATGGGCACATCGTGCCACCACTCAATGCGGTCTTTCGGCAATCGCCACTGCCATTGCATTGCTCTGCATGCTGCAAAACATTTTGATTATTAAAACGGAAATGTGTTTTAAACTCAGGAGTTTGCTGCCCGGGAATATACCGCAGCATCGTATTCATGCTGGGGGTATCTACAATTTTATTAGGGTTGAAAATATTATTAGGGTCCCAGGCTTTTTTTATTTCTTTTAAAAGAGCATAATTTTTTTCGCCTACCATTTGTTTTATAAATTCGCCACGCAATCTTCCGTCGCCATGTTCGCCGCTTAAAGAGCCATCGTATTTTTTTACCAGCGTAGCAATTTCTTCTGCAATTGTTCTGAATAAATTATCGCCTTCTACAGTTTTTAAATTGATGATGGGCCGTAAATGAATTTCGCCGCTCCCAGCATGGGCATAATGTACCGAATATAAATTGTGCTTCTTTAATATCTCATTAAAATCACGGATGTATGCCGGCAGATCATTTACATCAACTGCAGTGTC
>NZ_JANMUN010000228.1:0-26879 GCF_031391665.1 Ferruginibacter sp. | reverse complement strand
GCGTTTACTGGATTGAAGTAGTAGATACCAATGGCAACCGTCTTGCAATGGGCAGGGTGGATGTTATAAGATAAAACTACTGGTAAATAATATTTTATGCCTTTTTTCAAGTCCTCCGAATTTTTTTCGGGGGACTTTTTTTTATTTGCTTCATTATCAATCAACTTTACACAATATAATATAGGTAAGTTTGCAATTTACCCAATCAGTAAAAAAGAATGCTACTAAGCAGCTTAAACCGGCCTTATTTTATTAACTTTGCCGTCCCGTTTAAAAAAACCACGGGATAATTTTTATGTCTTTCAATATTATTAAACAATTAAACGCAGAAGCACAGGAAGGGGCGGCTCCACAGGATGTGGCCGAAACTGCTGCGATATCAAATGTGCCTGTAGAAGCACCGGTTGCTGAAACCATTGCTACCGCTCATGATGATTTTGACTGGAGCGTTGATAAACGTAACGTAACAAGTTATACGGCTGCTGAAAAAGCAAAGTATGATACTGTTTACGATAACACGTTTAAACAAATTAATGATGGTGAAATGATACAGGCAACTGTAGAATCATTAACCAAAACCGATGCTGTTGTAAACATTGGTTTTAAAAGTGACGGATTAGTTTCTTTAAATGAATTCAGGGATATGCCCAACCTTAAAGTTGGAGACGATATTGAGGTAATGGTAGCTGAGAAAGAAGACCGTGATGGCAATCTTCACCTTAGCCGTAAACAGGCCCGGACAACCCGTGCATGGGAAAGGATTGTTGAAATGCATAAAACTGGCGAAATAGTTACCGGGTTGGTTACCAGCAAAACAAAAGGAGGACTTATTGTAGATGTATTTGGTATGGAAACTTTCTTACCGGTATCTCAAATTGACGTTAAACCAGTTACCGAATACGACCAGTTTGTAAACAAAACAATGGAATTTAAAGTGGTTAAAATTAATGAAACCATTAAGAATGCTGTTGTATCTCATAAAGCACTTATTGAAAGTGATATTGAAGCACAACGTGCCGAAATTATGGGTAAACTGGAAAAAGGCCAGGTACTTGAAGGAACAATCAAAAATATCACTGACTTTGGTGCGTTTCTTGACCTTGGCGGCTTAGACGGGTTATTATACATCACTGATATTTCATGGGGTCGTATCAACCATCCTACAGAAGTATTGAAGATGGATCAGAAACTGAATGTAGTAGTTTTAGATTTTGACGATGACAAAAAACGTATCAGTCTTGGTTTAAAACAATTAACTCCTCATCCATGGGATACTTTGTCTGAAGGATTAAAAGAAGGTGAAATTGTAAAAGGTAAAGTAGTTAACATTGAAGACTACGGTGCTTTCTTAGAAATTATGCCGGGTGTGGAAGGTTTGGTACACGTAAGCGAAATTACATGGGCTAACACGCCTATCAATGCAAAAGAATTCTTTAAACTTAACGACGAGTACGAAGCTAAAGTGGTAACACTTGATAAGGATACCCGTAAAATGAGTCTTTCTATTAAACAAATGACTGAAGATCCATGGAGCACTATTGAAACTGTTTTTCCTGAACACAGCAGGCATAAAGGCACAGTAAAAAACATTACGCCTTACGGTGTTTTTGTTGAATTATCTACCGGTATTGGTGGCATGATACACATCAGCGATTTAAGCTGGTTGAAACGTTTTAACAACCCTAACGAATACACCAAGGTTGGCGAAACTATCGACGTGGTAATTATGAACATTGATAAAGAAGGACGCAAACTGCAATTAGGCCATAAGCAAATTGAAGAAGATCCATGGAATACTTTAGAATCTACTTTCCCGATTGGCAGTGTGCATGAAGCTACTGTAATTAAGAAAGATGATAAAGGTGCCGTAGTACAATTGCCTTACGGACTGGAAGGTTTTGTACCTGCCCGCCATTTAGCTAAAGAAGATGGTAAAACTATTAATGCTGATGAAATTGCACAGTTCATGGTAATTGAATTTGACCGCAACGACAAACGCATTGTATTAAGCCATACCCGCCTTTGGGAGCAGGCTATTGAAGAAGTGAAGCAGGCCGAATTTAAAGAAAAGAAAGCCGATGCTGAAGTAACCAAAAAAGCGGTTAAAAATCTTCAAAGCAAAGTAGAAAAATCTACATTAGGTGATTTAGGTGTTTTAGCTAATTTAAAAGCTAAGATGGAAAGTGATGCAGCCGATACTGCAGCAACTGAAACTAAAGAAGAACCTAAGAGCGAATAATTTTATTTAGCTTCTTATACTTAAAATCCCATTGGCAATATTACCAATGGGATTTTTTTTATTGCACAATATTTTTAAAGAAGCATAAATCATACTATTCTAAAATCTTCACTTCAGTTCTCCTGTTTTGTGCTCTGCCTTCTTCTGTTTTATTTGAAGCTACTGGGTTACTCATACCATAACCTTTAGCTGTTACCCTTGTGGGATCAATCCCTTTCATCAATAAATAAGCCCTTACTGTATTTGCCCTGTCCTGCGATAATTTTAAATTTTTTTCAGGTGTACCAACATTATCTGTGTAACCACCAAGTTCAACCCGTTCATCATCTTTCCTGTTTAAATAAACTACAAGTTCATCTAGCACAACATAAGAACTTTCTTCTAAATCAGATTTATTAGTTTCAAAATTACACCCTTCTAAAATGAAATTCTTTTCAGGCAAATGCTGCAGGTCTACTTCAAAAGGTTTTTTATAGTAGGCATTATTACCTTGTGGAGTAGGTATCTCTATAAAATTATAACTGGCAGAATCTTTAAATCCTAAAATGAAAATTTCGTAGGTATCACCATAAGGTAAGCGAATAGAAAATTTACCCTTATCATTGGTAAGGCCCTGGTATTCCTTTCCATTGAGTTTACTCTTAAAGACCACAATTTCATTATTTAAAACATTGTTCTTAAAATCCGTCATTGATACATCTACTGGGGCATCTTTTGGTATAGCGGCATTTTGCACAGTACCGTTTTGGCTTACTGCCACAAAGGGGAAAGTAATGGTTAACAGTAAATAAAAAATGTAATGTTTCATCATTGTTTTTGTTTAATCGGGTGGTTAAAGATAAATAACTTCTTTAGTTTTCAATTATTGTGCCAGAGAGAACTTAGTTTTCGTTGCTTAATTTCTTATTAACAAATAGAGGTTTGTTAATCGTATTTTCCCTACAGCTTTTTACTTAATCCTTTGATTTAAACAATTAAAATAGATAATATTTTCTCTTATATTTGTTTTAGCTAATTGCCGCATCTATTGAAAATTTCATCAATAATCTCCTGCAACAATGAAAAAGCTTAATTGGGTTTTATTTGCAGTTTTAGCAATATTGTTAACTGCATCTTGTCAAAAAGAATTGAGTAATGAGAGCGGCCCCACAATTATTTTAGCCCCTTCAACCCTCGACAGTAATTATCTTGATACTGTTTATGAATTTGAAACACAAGTTGGTGTTACAGATACTATCGCCTTTTATACTTATAAATATGATGCACAAAAAAGAGTGGTTAGCATAAACTGGCAATGGGGCGATTTTTTATTGCCTTACCAGGATAGTGGCAGCATAAAATATTTATACATTGGATCAGATAGTTTACCTTATCAATCAACTTTAATAACAACTTACGATGGTATGCTGGTGTTTGATACAATAAATACTTTTTATACCTATGATAACGCCGCAAGATTAATCAAAGATTCTGCTGTTGCTTCAGACAGAGGCACTGCAAACCCGTACTTCAGGGTTCGTAAATACCTCAATTTATATAATTATGCAGCAGGTAAAATAACCCGGCAATCTTCTGATTTGCCTGTTATTGAACCTTCACCAGGTGCTTATCCGGCGAGCTTTACTTTAGATACTGTAATAATCTCTAATCAAAATCCAATAAGTTCTGTAAGCTATGTTTCTACAATTAATAACACCTCATTTTCTAAAGATTATGAAACTGTAATTACCTACGATAATAACCCAAGCCCCTATTACAAATTAAATATTTCAAAATCATTTTCTCCAATTCCGGTAGCAGAAGGAGCAGATTTTATTATAAATTTTATCGGGAAAAACAATAGTACAAATTACAATACCAATTACCCGGCAAGTGGCAATAACTCTAACATAATTTATACCAACATTTATTTAAGTAATGGTTATATAAAAAAGAAAAGCTATCCTTCAAGCTTTGACCCAAATTTTACAGACGGATATATTTATACTTACAAGGCTTTGTAATAAAATTTTACAAATTTCAGGTTATGTATTCAATACAGTTTATTGAAGAACAGATTAAGATGGAGATTGCAGAGTGAGCTGAGAAAGTTAAAAATCTATAACAGTAAAAGATGGCGGTGAAAATTCGAAATAGGCGAAAGCTAAGTATCTGCAAAGGCTCATATCTGCTACAATAATTAAATTACTTTCTGGCTATTAAAATATAAATGCCAATTCCAATAAATATTAAACCCATAATGAACCGCCCAGTAGCTCTTTCATTTTTATAAGATTTTGCAGTATCAAATAAATTATTAACATACTCCTTGTCTTTATAACGTAAGCTATAAAACTCAAATCGGTCACTTGGGTAGTTTATAATTTTTTCAAATACTGATAAAGAATCTTTATTTAAATAAAATTTTTGAAACTTATTTTTTAATACTCTGATTGAAACTGTATCATGGTATTTTATATCTTTTAAAACCGATTGCCAAGAAGTTGCTTGAAGAAATTCATCCTCATTTTCGAAACTAACCCCCGGATACCCGTTTAATTCCAACCTTAAAAAAGTTCGATTTTTTCCTGTACCCTTTTGGTATTCTGGCTCATTTATTAAATAATTTGTCAAGAACATTAAATCTTCGTCACTTTTTTCATATTCAGATTTATCTATCGGCATATAAATATTAGCAATAAAATAAAGGCATAACAATATTAATAATACTCCAATAATATTTTTTAGAATTTTAAAATTCCTAGTCATATTTTTTTCAAATTTTCCTATACGTATATTTTATAACCTATTCCTGATTTTATTTAATCAAATATGCAAATTCCCATAGATGAATTGCGATAAAGAGGAAAGATTTCACAATTATCAACCTTCTTTTCTCCCTTAAACAAAAAATTTATTAATGCTCAACAAAGTTTTACAGCTTAGCCTAGCCCGGATTGAAAAGCCGGAAACTAATGTTAAATAAAGTGCTTCTGCTCATGCTTCAAAAAACTACAACCTCGTCTGCAACCTTACCACCATCTCACTCTTCCAACTATTAAAATCGCCGGCAATAATATGTTTACGGGCTTCGGTAACCAACCATAAATAAAATGCCAGGTTGTGTACGCTTGCAATGGTAAGGCCTAAAAATTCTTTGGCCTTCATTAAATGACGCAGGTAAGCTTTGCTGTAAAAATTACTTACCGGGCAATCAATACCGTCATCAATTACAGAAAAATCTTTTTCCCATTTTTTGTTATCGATATTAATAATGCCCTGTGAAGTAAACAGCATGGCGTTACGGCCGTTACGGGTGGGCATTACGCAATCAAACATATCTATGCCTAAAGCAATGCATTCTAAAATATTCCAGGGTGTGCCCACACCCATTAAATAACGTGGTTTATTTGCAGGCAAAATATCGCAGCAGAGTTCGGTGTATTCGTACATCATTTCCAATGGCTCGCCTACACTTAATCCCCCAATGGCATTGCCTGTGGTATTTTGCGAAGCAATAAATTCTGCAGAGGCTGTACGCAGATCTTTATAAGTGCTGCCCTGTACAATAGGAAATAAATTTTGTGTGTACCCATATTTATCTTCGGTTGCATTAAAACGGTTAAGACATCTTTGCAACCAACGGTGCGTTAAGTCCATCGAATCTTTGGCGTATTTATAATCGCTGGGGTAAGGCGGGCATTCATCAAAAGCCATAATAATATCGCCGCCAATAATACGCTGAATGTCCATTACGCTTTCCGGAGTAAATAAATGTTTACTGCCATCAATATGACTTTGAAATAAGGCACCTTCTTCTGTCAACTTTCTGTTGTTGGCTAAAGAAAAAACCTGGTAACCTCCACTGTCGGTTAAAATGGGTTTATCCCAGCCATTAAATTTATGCAGGCCTCCTGCGGCTTCTAATGTTTCTAATCCCGGTCTTAAATATAAATGATAAGTGTTGCCTAAAATTATTTGCGCTTTTACTTCGGTATGCAGTTGCTGCTGTGTTACTGCTTTTACACTGCCCACTGTACCTACAGGCATAAATATGGGTGTTGCTATTTGGCCATGGTCGGTGGTTATTGTGCCTGCTCTTGCTTTTGTTTGTGTGTCGTTATACTGCAATTCAAATTGTAATGCTGCCATTATGTGCTTTTATTTACTGTTTATATTTTGAGGATAGCCTGCTTACTAATCCCCCAATTCCAAATTACTAATTCCTTATTTTTGCCCCATGAATTTTACCCATTGGTGGCAATTACTTTTTTACAGTTTTTGTTTCATCACCCTGATACAGCTTTTTTATTACGGTTTCTTTTTTGTTAGATTAGCGTTTTACAAACCAGCAATTAAAACTACATCGCAAACACACCCGGTGTCAGTTATTATTTGTGCCAGAGATGAAGCAGCAAATTTAGCGAAAAATCTTCCGGGTTCGCTGGTACAGCAATACCGCACCACACACGAAGTAATTGTCGTAGATGATAACTCGTTCGACGACAGTAAATACTTGCTGGAAGAATTTAAAAAAACTTTTAAGCAACTGCATGTGGTGGAGCTTAAACAGGAAGCAAAATTTATTCCCGGAAAAAAATTCCCTTTAAGCGTGGGCATTAAAACTGCAAAATACGAAGTGGTTTTATTAACCGATGCCGACTGTGTGCCTGCAAGCGAATTTTGGATCGATAAAATGCAGCAAACTTATGATGAACAAACAGAAATAGTTTTAGGTTATGGTGCCCATCATAAAAAAAATGGATTGCTTAATAAATTAATCAGGTGGGAAACTTTTCATACGGCCATGCAATATTTAAGTTACGCCATTGCAGGTAATCCTTATATGGGTGTGGGCAGAAACCTGAGTTATAAAAAAACTGTTTTCTTCCGCCATAAAGGTTTTAGTGCACACAATAATATTGCCAGTGGCGATGATGATTTGTTTATTAAAACTGCTGCCACAAAAATAAATACCAAAATTAATATTGATGCCGATACTTTTACTTTGAGTGAACCTGCTAAAAACTGGGGCCAATGGATGAAACAAAAAAGCCGCCATTACAGCACCGCAAAATATTATAAACCGGTGCATAAATTTTTGCTCGGCTTATATTCTTTTTCGCATTTTTTGTTTTACCCTTTGCTTGCTGCCAGTATTATATTTTATGGCTGGCAATATGCACTGGTAGTTTTTGGCATCCGTTTTTTATTGCAGGCCATAGTTTTTTATTTATGTATGAAAAAATTGCATGAAAAAGATCTGTATCCGTGGTTTTTGTTTTTAGATGTGTGGATGTTTTTTTATTATATTATTTTTTCGGTAAAGCTGGTGAAGAAGCCGGGGGGTAAGTGGTAGAGCCCCAAACCCCCTCTATCTCCCCCTGAAAGGGGAGGAAATGGAGGAGATTATATTTTATTTTTTTATTTAAGATTTTGTACAATGGAAATGATTGAAAAATATTTTAGTGATTTTAATGAAACGCAACTGCAACAATTTGCAGCGCTAAAAGATTTATATGCTGAGTGGAATGAAAAAATAAATGTTATCAGCAGAAAAGACATGGATAATTTTTATGAGCATCATGTTTTACATAGTTTATCTGTTACAACACAGTTTGAATTTACAAAAGGTATGCAGGTAATGGATTTGGGTTGCGGTGGTGGCTTTCCGGGAATTCCGCTGGCTATTTTTTATCCTGACACACATTTTCATTTGGTGGACAGCATTAATAAAAAACTAAAAGTGGTGGCAGAAATTGCTGCTGCTATTGGTTTAAAAAATGTAACCACACAACAGACCAGGGCCGAAGATATAAAAAACAGAAAATTTGATACTGTAATAAGCAGGGCCGTAGCTCCATTAAAAGATCTGTGGCACTGGAGTAAACCCCTTCTGCAAAAAAATAAAAATATTGAATACGGCGTAAATACACCTAACGGCTTAATATGCCTTAAAGGCGGCGACCTTACACAAGAAATATTTGAAAGTGGTTGTAAACCAATGGTATGGGAAATTGAAAAACTTTTTCCGCAAGAATTTTTTAAAGACAAGTATCTTTTATACGTTGGGTTAAAATAAAAAACTACCACTTTGTGGTATTGTTTATGTGGTATTAATGTTTCAGCTTTGCAGTACAATTATGAAGATACCAGTTGCCATAGTAGAAGATAATAACGACATCAGGGCTGCCCTGGAGCAAATTATTGAAATGAGTGATTACTGCGAATTAGCAGGCTCTTGTGTAAGCGGAGAAGAGGCATTGGTTAAACTGCCAATTTTAAACGCCAAAGTAGTATTGATGGATATTGGCCTTGGTGGTATTAGCGGCATAGAAGTAGTGAGAGAATTAAAAATAACACATCCTGAAATATTATTTATGATGTGTACTATTTATGAAGATGACGAACAAATATTTGAAGCATTAAGTGCCGGTGCTAATGGCTATATTTTAAAGAAAACACCTCCGGGTAAATTGCTGGAAGGCATACAGGAATTGATGGAAGGCGGCTCACCCATGAGCAGCCAGATTGCCAGAAAAGTTGTTGCAGCTTTTCAAAATAAAAAATCAGATAAATTATCAAACGAATCTACTCTTGATGTTTTATCAAGAAGAGAAAAAGAAATATTAGAGTCATTATCCAAGGGGTTATTATACAAAGAAATTTCAGACGCTCTCTTCATCAGTACAGAAACGGTGCGTAAACACGTATATCACATTTACGAGAAACTGCACGTAAACAACCGTGTAGAAGCAGTGAACAAATACTTTGGAAGATAATTACTGGTCGTATCATTTCAATCAAGCACAAAATTATAAGCCCCGAATTTTTTTCGGGGTTTATAATTTTATAGGAATTTCCAAAACCAATAATCAGTTTGCGGAGTGTGGCCTATAGGAAAATCGTGGGTGTGTCCCGAATTTTCAAATCCATATTTTTCGTAAAACTTTTGTGCCCTTAAATTATTCTCCCACACCCCCAGCCAAATAACCTGGTATTTCTCTTCGATGCAATAGTCAATAACAAAATCCATCAGTTTTTGAGCAATACCTTTGCCATGAAATTCTTTTAACACATAAATGCGTTTTAATTCCATGGCTTTCCATTTTTTCATTAAAGGAAAGTTGCTGTAATCTTCCATAAACCGAAGGTAACCCACAGGCCGATTATCAATTTCTGCAAAAAAATACAAATCATCAGTATTATTCAATTCTTTTGCAACCTGCCGTTCGTTAAAATAATTTTCCAAAAAAATATTCATATCATCAGGTGTACAGGTACCTGTGAAAGTATCGTAAAAAGTTTTTTTTGAAATGGCAGATAATGCAGCCGCATCAGCTAGCTTTAATCGTCTTATAGTTATTTCCATATTGCAATAGCATGGTCAGACGGTGGCGTCTAACCATGTTTTACCAATTTAATTCTAATAAATTATTTTTTCGTTCCACATCTGCCATTCTTTTTGTGGGATCAATTTCCACAACTTTTATATCCGTAAGCCGTTGTTTAATTTCAACAACATAAGTTGGGTGCGTCCATTTCCATTCTTCATGCACTGTTCTTTTTTGTTTTGCATTTTCATTGGGTTTATCGCCAAACATTAAGGTAAGCGGCACGTAATGCATCTCGGTACTTCCATCTTTAAAAGTTAATTGCAAATCAATTGGCATCGGCATCTGCCCAATTCTTCTTAATCGTATTTTTGAAACACCGCCCTCTTCCCACAAACTATCTATGGAATAATTAATAGTTTTTGTGGTGTTGCAAAAATGTTCTTTATACCAGTCTAATTTCATATTGCTGATTTTTTCTGCCACCTGAATTAAATCGTTGCTGTTAGGATGTTTAAAGCGCCATTGTTTATAATACTCCAGTAACATTTTATCCCTCACATCTGAACCAATAATATAACCCAGTTGCTCCATAAAAACTTCTCCTTTTGCATAAGCTGCAGTACTATATGCATAATTGGTATTAAAATGATCCGCATGCGTTGTAAGCGGTTCTTCAAAACCACTTTTGACAAGTAAAAAATATCCTGCATAACCATCACAATGATCTTCGGGTAGCGATGGCAGTAAATCCTGCAGCACTTTATTGGTGGGGTTTCTTTTTAAATTTTCTTTTATACCATCTAACGAAGATTTGCCGGTATAAAATTTTGAAACGATATCTTCTGCATAACTGGTAAAGCCTTCATCCATCCATGCATACATGCCTTCGTTTGTACCCAGCATCATCTGGTACCAGCTGTGCATCCACTCATGAAAAACAGTGCCTAAGCCCGGACCGCTGAGTAATGTTGCCATTGGATATTCCATGCCGCCATCGCCACCCTGTATAAAAGAATATTGTGGATAAGGATATTTGCCAAATTTACTTTCTATAAAAGGCAATACAGCCACTGCACCATCTGCAACAGTGTTCCATGCCGAATCATTTTTTGTATCGTTCTCTTTATAATTATAAATTACATGCAAAGCAGTAGCGCCAACTTTACGTACAATATGTTTGTACTCCGGATCGGCAGCCCAAACAAAATCATGCACATTATTACCCACAAAATGCCAGCTCCGTTTTTCTTTTGTGGTGGGTTTTAATTCGGTATTGGGAGCATCGTATCCCCAGCCAATTTCGTTTGCATTAACCAATACACCGGTGCCGCCCAACTTATAATTTTTATCAATGCTGATGGATACATCAAAATCGCCCCACACACCATAAAATTCTCTTGCAACATAAATAGTTGGATGCCATCCTTCGTAATCGTACTCACATAATTTTGGATACCATTGGCTCATACTATACCTTACACCAGTTGTGGGATTATCTCTTCCACTTCTTCTAATTTGTAGTGGCACCTGTGCTTCAAAATCCATATCTATAACCACTTTAGTTTTTGGCAAAATGGGTTTGGTAAGATTTACTTCCAGTATAGTTTCGTGATATTTAAATGGCTGTGGCACACCATTTATTTTTAAACTAATTATTTTTTGATACCCGATTTCATTTTCTTTTAATTTAGAAATACGGTCTTTAACCCTGTCATCCCAATCCTGCCTTCCTCTTGTAATTTGTTTTCCCAATTCCTGGCTCCTTATATCCATGCTGCTGCCGGGTTGAAAAGCGTTGAAATATAAATGATAAAATATTTTGTTTAAAACATCAGGAGAATTGTTGGTGTATTCTAATTTTTGTTTGCCTTTAAATTGATTGGTGTTTACATCCATATCAATATTCATGTTATACTTAACACGTTGCTGCCAGCGGTCGGGTTGTGCAAATGCAAAAGCAGGTATCAAAAAAATAACCAGTAAAGAAACTCTTATCATATA
Organism: Ferruginibacter sp.; assembly: GCF_031391665.1. Classification (GTDB taxonomy): domain Bacteria; phylum Bacteroidota; class Bacteroidia; order Chitinophagales; family Chitinophagaceae; genus Ferruginibacter. The sequence continues at coordinate 15,323 of NZ_JANMUN010000228.1, read as the reverse complement.
ATTGTTTTAAAACTTAATTTGAAAATGATTGTAAAATAGTTTTTTGCTTTTATGCTAATTAAAAATTAGTTGTACTGCCCCATTAATTTTTCGTTGAATTTGATTATTAACTTAAACAAATCTTCATGTTCGTTTAAAGGCAAAGTTGCTGCTTTATCAAATACATCATGATACGCTTTTATGCCACCCAAAGTATAAAAGAAAAAAGCAGGCACCCCTTTTTCGGTAAAAAAATAATGATCGCTGTTGGCAGCTTTTCCTCTTGAATTAATTTTTACTACATATTTATTTTCGTCGTTAACTGCATTCATCATAGCAAACTCTTTAGGAAATTCGGTGGCATTAACTACAGTAATGCCTTCTTCGCCTGTGCCAGCTAAATCTGTGTTTGTTAAAAAGCGAATATTTTTTAAAGGCACTAAAGGGTTTTCAGAAAAATATTTACTGCCAATTAAGCCGGCTTCTTCTCCTGCAAAACAAATAAAGCCTATAGAATATTTTTGCGGATGCTTTGCATAATATTGTGCAAGATTGAGCAATAATGAAATGCCGCTTGCATTATCATTTGCACCCGGAAAATAAGTAACTGCACCCATGCCACCCAAATGATCGTAATGTGCTGTAATAAAAATTATGGAATCGGGTTTTACTGTTCCTTTTACTAACCCACAAACATTAGCCGCTTTAAAATTATTTATAACTTTATTATCAATATTAACTTTAAAAGTGGTGGGTGATTTATCCAGCGATTTTTTATCTACCAGAATTAAAGAATAATCTGCAGCTTCGGGGGCAACGCTCCACGTTAGTTTATCCTGCATTTTTAATATTACCATTTCTTTTCGGTTAATAAACTGAATGCTGTCTAACTGCTCCAAATCGCCACTTCCTTTTACACCTTTAGCTTCAGGGCTTACAATAAAATCTTTACCCGGTATTAATTCTTTGCCATTAACAGTTACTTCCATTTTACCGGGAAAAGTATTTACGGGATAACTGAACTGCTGCAAATAATTTTTACCTATTGGCTCCAGCCCATAACTTTTAAATTCACTAGATAGAAAATCTGCTGCCTTTTTCATACCATCATTGGTATAGCCCCTGCCCCAAAAATAAGGCGAGGTAAGCGTATCCACTATTTTTTTGCCAAAGGAAATATTTTGTGAAAAGGCAACTGACGAACAGGCTAATGGCAATAAAAGCAACAATCTTCTCATACTTATTTTTTATGAAAAGTAAATGTCGGAAAAACTATGCAGTAAAAAAATTGAAATGTGTTAAACGCAAAAATTATAACAGGATTTATACAAGCAGGTTATTAAGAAAGACTTTAGGGTATTTTCCTTAATTTACCCATTAATTTAATAATATAATACAGCTTGCCAGTAAAACCAGAGAATAAAAAAATACAATTAAGTTTGTAAATTTTAAAAGCCTTTTTACCTCTGGGGGGAGACCAGTATCAAAACCTTCTTTCTTTTCTAATTCCATAAAATTAGTATCTCCCAAAAACCATATTACTGAAAGGCCATCAATTTTTGTTCTGATATAATTAGCCCTGTTCCACCCACTCCGGATATGTTTTCCATACTGCGTCATTAAATATTTAAAATAATAACACAACCCGTATAACGCAGCGGATGCTGCAACAATTAAAATAATTTTATCAGCCTGAAAAATAATTTTCTTGTCTGTGCTTAAAAAAATATTTACCAGAAAGCTTATTAAGCCCGTAATACCTGCAAAAAAAAGAGATGCAATCGTCCACATACGGTCTTTAATTTTTGCAGCATCGTCTGTAAAATATTTCCACAACTCTAAATAATTTTCGGGCTTTAGTGTTTGCTGATGCATGGTTTATAAATTTAGCTTTGCTTTTCCCTGAGCCTAAATAGTTTTTTCTTCTTTCCAAAACTCCCGGCGTATGCCTGTCAGCAAATCGGTGTTGCAAACAGTACCCTCCTTACTATGCAATGCTTTAAGCGATGCAAACTGCATAATGTTTAAGATGGCAGCGCCGCTCAATTCGTAATTTTGTGCTATTACATTTAAATTAATATCGGCTGCCATTTGTAAATTTTGCGGTAAAGATTTTTGCCATATCAGTAATCTTTCGTTTGCATTAGGCATGGGAAAATGCACCATGGCATGAAAGCGGCGGGTAAATGCTTTATCCAAATTACTTTTAAAATTAGATGCCAGTATTAACAGGCCCGGAAAATCTTCTACACGTTGTAATAAATAAGATACTTCCTGGTTGGCAAACCTGTCGTGAGAACTGCTTACGTTGGTACGTTTACCAAACAATGCATCCGCCTCATCAAAAAATAAAATCCAGTCTTTATTTTCGGCTTTGCTAAAAACTTTTTCTAAATTTTTTTCTGTCTCGCCAATGTATTTAGAAACTACCTGCGACAAATCTACCCGGTACACTTCTTTATTAAATTCTTTACCCAATAAAGAAACAGTTAATGTTTTACCTGTGCCCGGCGGGCCATAAAATAAGGCACGGTACCCGGGTTTTATTTTTCGGGAAAGATTTTTATCTTTTAATAAATCCTGGTTATGCGAAAGCCAAATTTTAATATGATCAATTTCTTCTTTGGTTTGTGGCGGTAATATTAAATCGTCCCACATCATTTGTGAGGTTAATTTTTTTGCCGGAAAACCGGGACTGAATTTTGGCGCCGTTTCTTTATTGAATAAAAATTTATCCACCCATTCTGTACTTAATAATAATTTGCCACTCATTACGGGCTCGCCTTCTTTTACATGCTCCAGCCACAATATATTTTGTTTGTAAAAAAAATGATCGGGGCCAAAAAGCTGCTGAAATTGTAACCGCTGCGGCATACTGCTGCCTGCCAAAATAAACAAAACGGTTTCGCCAGTGGGTAATATGCTGCGTTGGTTAGCACCTTTTACGGCACCAAATTCTGCAAAATCGCCGCCCTGCGGTAAAAACTCATGAATTATATTTTCGAAAAAAGAAGGTTGAACATGCGGCACCAATGCAATTAAAAGTGTACAGTATTCTTCAATAGTTAGTTTATTTTTTATAATAAAATCATTAAGCACCGAACCGTCTTCTTCTATTTTAACTGAAGAGAAAATTTCGTTTAATTCTTTTTCTTCTTTTTTAAAATGAGCCGAAAGGCGATTATGGATACCCTGCTGCAGCAGCTGCATTGAATAAAGAAGATTGCTGTGGTTGTTACTCATTTTGTTAGTTGTTTATTTTACTTTCCAATGCATTTTTTCTGTTGGCGGTAAAGCAGGCAGTTCGTTACGTGTCATTATTTCGATAGCGCCAACAAAAAATGCATAGTGGCCACGTGTTACCGTATTTCCTCTTGACATAATGTTACCGGAGTTTTGAATTAATGTTTCATCTGCTGCAGCTTTATCTACTAAAGTTTCTATGGCATCATAATGCGTGGGTTTATCGCCTAAATATTTTTTTCTTGCATCCGGAATGTCGGCACCCGGCCTCGGTTCTTCATACTCATCCCCCAAACCAATCATGTGGCCAAATTCGTGTGCCGCTGTATTTTGTTTGGTTTTTTCCGGGTCGTTGGTAAACACACCTACTGTTACCTTACGTGATTTTTCATCAGCAGTTGCAAAATCTTCGCCAGCAGCATCACCAATTGTGAAACTCAATCCACTTAAGTTAACCAACTCTTTATCTACGGCATCTATTCTTTTTTGACTTAATTTTCTGTTGTACCCTTCATTGCCTTCGGAACTGGCATGACCGACATAATGCAGACTAAAAACCGGGTCGTTAGGGTCGGGCTTTTTAGGAATGGTATTTATAAAATCTTTTATAGTTTGGATATCATCGTTACAATCACTGTTTAATTTAGCGCTGTCGAAACCAAAAGGCCCAACATCCTGCAGTAAAACGGGTTTAAAAACAGTTTGTTCCGTTCCTTCAGAGGGATCCCTGAAATCTAATTTACCGGTATGTGTTGTTTCCGAATCGGCTTCTTTATTTATACCGCTAACCCTTGGACGAAATCTTTTTTCTTTTTCGGCAGGCTTAATAACATCAATTACTGTATGTGCATCTTTTTTATCTGTAACCACTAATGCAGTAACATCTACTTTACATTGGTATGGAGAAAACCCGGGATTATTTAAAGTGAGCAAATGCTTATTGCTCCATACATCATTAATACTTTTTTTAAAATCAGTTTCAAAAGTGGTACGCTCTGCCTGCGACATATTAGCAGGAAAATTTAAAAATATTTTATGCGTAATAAACAAAGTACCAGTTTTTGGTACAGGGCCATTCACCTGATACTGTGCATCAAAATTGGGTAAATTACCATTTACAAAATTATCTGATGAAAAAACAGGCAATGCCGGTTGCTGCCCGGCTAACTGAGCAGGATTTAGCAATGGGCCAAAAAAATTGTTTGATAAACTGTTACCAAAAAAATTATTTTGATTAACAGTTGACGGTGGCACTTTTTCTATCGCTTCTTTATCAGGCATATTTTTTTTATTTTATAAATTAATTTTAATTGCTGATAAAAAATTATGGAATAGTAATTGTTTCCCTCACCGACCAAAATTTTCTTTGTATCATTTGTCCGTCTTTCCTTATATCGCCAAAAAACCTGAAATCAAAAACATATACATCTCCACTGTTAGCCAGAGCCGAAGTAACTCCCGGCTCATCAGTAGATTTAAATTTACATCCATGCAGCATATCCACTGCACCGTTTGCATCAGTATATTGATTAGGAAGTCCGTTATTGGCTGTATGATTTCTGTGCCCGTACCTGCCATTGTTGGGTAATGTTGTATTACCATCTTCTACCCAATTTGAAATGGCAGGTAAAGCGCCACCAGGTATAGAAAATACATTATTAATATTTACGCCATTATAAGTAACCGTGCCGCAGATAAACTGCCGGTATTGAAATCTTGAGCAATCGCAATGCGGAGAAAATTGTATCTCCACATCAAAATGTCCAAAAATATTTGCCCGGTTTACGCCGGCAGCACGAATGTCCATTGGTGTTACCAAACCTACATGAAACATTGTAAGGCAGGTATCAGGCGAATTATTTCCTGCTGTTAATTCGGCAGTAAGCAAATCAAATGTTTGCGTACCCACCATACCGTCAGGTGTTAATCCGTTTTGCGCCTGGTACAATGCAATTAAATTTAAAGTTTCATCAGTTAATACACCAGTAACCGGGCCGCCAACTATATCCTGTATCAATGTTATATTTTCAGCATTGTACCTTTCATTATTAAAAATTGTCGCTGATCTTATTTGCTGTGGCGTTAATACTGGCACTGCTGCGTCGGGCACTGTTGGGTCAACCGTTAAATCTCTCTGAATACTTTTTTTATTCACTGACCCCTGCTGCACCACATGCGTTAGTTCGTGCCCTAATAATTTTTTTCCACTATCTGTTTCCGGAGCATACTGTCCGTTGTTAAAAACAATATTACTGCCCGATGTATAAGCCAGTGCATTTACTGATTGTGCCGATTTCGATGCAACAGCATCAGTATGAATTTTTACATTACTAAAATCGTAGCCAAACCTTGGCTCATAAAAATTACGGGCCTCGTTTGGTAATGGCTGACCACCGCTTTGTAAGCCTCCTACATAATTTTCTAAATTATTATCTGCAGTTGTTTCTTCGCCGTCAATTTCTTTACGCTGCATTTTTTCTTCCTCTTTGCAATTATCACATTTGCTTTGCAAGGGAGTTATTGAAACGGGTGATGATGAAAAGAAAGAATCAGCTCCAGCTTTTTTTTGAACAGATGGTGTGTCCATTTGCATTACTTTATCTGCAACTGCATCTGCTTCCTGCTCGTATCTGTCGCCGGGGTTGTTGATGGTGAGTTTGGGTTGAAAGAAAGGTTTTACAGTGCCGTTTGTAAATGAAAAATCATTAGCCTGTAAAGTATTTCCACTATAGGTTATTTTATTATTCATGAGTAATTTTTATTTATAAAATTTCTCCTTTTCGTGCTAACTCAAAAAGTAATTGCGCCATTTTTTTATTAGCACCCATTATTTGTCTTTCTTTAGACCCTGCCGGAATGGCTTCAATCCGCCTGTCATAAAAAATATCTGTTCTTCGTCCTATTTGATCAAGTACGCCATTTAACGTTTTGGCATCCAATCCAATTTTTTGTAACCTTTGCACATACCTCAATACTTCTCTTTCAAGAAGCTGTGCCCCTCTTAATGATTCATCGCCACCTGGTTTTTTAATTGTTACATCGGGCTGATGTGTTAATTGTTGCAGGTGTACAAAAATTTCTTCTTCCCCATAGGCTAATGTTTCATATAATATTTGTTTTAACCTCGACCGCTGCTTATCTTTTACTTCTGCTGCATTCACAGCATTTTTTCTTAATGCTATAATATCCGGATGCTCCATTAATAAATCAGCAATGGAAATCCTAAAAGACGAAAGTGCTTTTTCCAAAACAGAAGGCTCATATACTGCATGGCTTAATTCATGCACAATTGTGCTTGCAGACATTTCAGGAAAATTATTTTCGAGAGGGATACTGCTTAAATGTACAATAACTACTTTTCTATTACCAGTAGGATCGTTAGGATCTTTAATGGTTTGATTATATCCGCTAAAGCGATTATTACCTTTTAAATCAGGAAAAATAAATACATCATTCTGTGAAAAATAATTATTCCAAAACGATTCATTTTTTACAAGTTGAATAGCTTTTTTATAAGCCTGCTGGCCTTTAACAGAAAGTGCATTTACAAAATTAGTTTGTTGCAATGCTATTGATGAAGTTGTTTGAGTACCCAATACCTGCGTTTGTAAGGAAGAGGCGATGCTACCCATTTCGGTAATTATTTTAGACATCGGTACGCCCCAAAAGGTAATTAATTTTACTGCATCCTGCGGAGAAGAAGGCCGTACATCTTTTCCAAATCCTGCATTTTTCAATATTTGGCCTTTCATATTTTCTCCCACCTGCTTAAAGTATTCCTGCTGCATTTCTTCATATTCTTTTCTCTCTGCTTCTGTTGGCTCTGCAGATTTAACACTCTTGGGCTTACACTGTATAGCGTTTGAATTTGTATCCGAGTATTTTTGTATAATTTCAGAATGCTGTTGCACCACATGCGTTAACTCATGCCCCAGCAATCTTTTTCCACTATCGGTATTGGGTGAATATTGATTGGTGTTAAAAACAATATTACTGCCCGAGGTATAAGCCAGTGCGTTTATTGACTGTGCCGATTTTGCTGCACCACTATCTGTATGAACTTTTACATTACTAAAATCGTAGCCAAACCCTGGCTCATAAAAATTACGGGTTTCGTTTGATAATGGCTGACCGCCACTTTGTAATCCTCCAACATAATTTTCTAAATTACTATCAGCAGTTATTTCTCCTCCATCAATTTCTTTACGTTGCATTTTTTCATCTTCTTTACAATTATCACATTTGCGTTGCAGCGGAGTTATTGAAACGGGTGATGGCGAAAAGAAAGAAATAGTGCCAGAAATTTTTTGAAGAGATGTGGTTTCCTTTCTCATTACTTTATCTGTAACAGAATCTGCTTCATACTCATATTTATCGTTGGGGTTGTTGATGGTAAGTTTGGGTTGTACAACAGGATGGAAAAACAGTGATGAGTAATTTTCACTACCATGTAAAGATGACCGGGAATTATGATTTGGTATAACAGAATTTTTTTTCATTATACTTTACTTATATTTTCTGCCTGTGAAATAAGAACAAGATGAAGAAGAAATATTTTGACTGCATACATTCATAAAACCGGGAATTAAAAAATTATAATGATTACACTTATTTACACCTCGGCCTTTCTGCAGGGTCAAGGAGCATCTTAACCCTGACATTTGAAGGAGATGCAAGTGTGTTTTCCATTTTTGAAGGTTTAGAAAGCTGCTTTATATGATCACTTATATCTGCAGTTGGGCTGCTAATATTTTTTGATTTTAATTCACTCTTTGAAAATATAAAGTCTAATAAAATAAATAGCCTTTCGCCCAATTCCTTAATTTTTTTATTCTGTTTACCATATTTTTGAAATGCAGCTTTTAAAGCTTTTTTATCTGTTTGATAGGCTTCCTTTGCACTTCCAAAAAATTCATCCACATCACCGGGATGCTCAGCTTTAGAGCCTGGTTTCCATATGGAAGGGTCAACAATATTATTGGCATACATTTCATCAGCACTGCCATCCTGTTTAAATGTAAGCGCATTTAGTTGTAAGAATATATCTGTAATTGTAACAAGCCAGTTTTCTGATTCGATTTTACTATGAATTTTATGTTTCCTGTTATTGTTGAAAAAATTAAATATTGCATGCCCCATTTCGTGTCTTACTGTTTCAACATTAGCATCACCTAAATCCAAGGCTAACACCGGTTCATCATTCAATATGGTAAATCTTGTAGTAACCCCAGGTGACAGAATACAAACTTTAACCTGAAAAGCTGCATCAGTAATTATTTCATTATCTTTTTTTATTTGCTTTGCTATCGCAGTAAGAATTTTACTATCAACAGGTGTTCCTTTATCAGTTGTTGAAAGTAACCTGATATTTTCAATCGTTGTTTCGGTAAATTCATAGTCGCCCCATGTACATGGTAACTTTAAATCAGCAGCTAATGGTTTGCGCTGTATAGTTTTGTTTTGAATACTTTGCTGCACCACATGCGTTAACTCATGCCCCAGCAATCTTTTTCCACTATCAGTATTGGGTGAATATTGATTGCTGTTAAAAACAATATTACTGCCCGATGTATAAGCCAGTGCATTTATTGACTGTGCCGATTTTGCTGCCACATTATCTGTATGAACTTTTACATTACTAAAATCGTACCCAAACCTTGGCTCATAAAAATTACGCACTTCATTGGGCAATGATTTTCCACCACTCTGTAAACCTCCTGCATAATTTTCTAAATTATTATCAGCAGTTGTTTCTTCGCCATTAATTTCTTTACGTTGCATTTTTTTTTCCTCTTTACAATTATCACATTTGCGTTGTACAGGAGTTATTGAAACGGGTGGTGATGAAATAAAAAAATAACTGCCAGTTTTTTTTTGAAGAGAAGTCATTTCTATTTGCATTACTTTATCTGCAACAGTATCGGCTTCCTGCTCGTATTTATCGTTGGGGTTGTTGATGGTGAGTTTGGGTTGAAAGAAAGATTTACCTGCAGTTACAGCAACTGAATTAACTGATGGATGATATTGTTTGTTATAAGATTCCACACTAAAATAATTTTACCTACACCAGCGGCTCAATAGAAAAAACATCCAGTTTAGATTGCATAAAATTTCTTATTCTTTTTAAAGCAGCATTACCATTACTGGAGCCGCCGTTATTGGTATTACCTTCCACCGTTTCAAAAATGCCGTTACCTATGGCTGTTATAATACCGGTATGCGTCCAGTCGTGTGGTGTTTTTTGTAAAAGAAAAATATCGCCGGGCTTTACCAGCGATGGATTATTACGCACAGCGGTAAAGCGCCGCAGCAACCCTTTTTGCAAACCAGTTGTACCAACCGTATCGCAACTGTAAGTAAGCGGCATTAATGTTTTAAAATTTTTACCCTGCAATGATGCTGCCTGATCAATAATGGCCTGCACAAAACCCATGCACCAAAACCATGGTGTACCTTCATTGCCATCCATGTATGCCCTTACCCACGGGCCACTGTTGCTTTGTTGATTTATTACCAGTTCGAAGGGGCGGTTTTTAATATGATTCATGGCTGTAATAACCACTAATTGCCTTAAGCCTGCTCCTGTTGTATTTCCTTCAAAAGCATTTTTCATTGGCTCACACATCAGGCTGAATGTTTGCTGATTTACAATGCCCGATTGCGGAATGGCTTTTGCTTTTTGAAAATTTATAACTGCCTGTTCAGTTGCTGTACCAAAGTCGCCATCAATACCGGTAGAAGTTATTGCAGCCGGGTTTACCATTGAAAACAAATTGAGCCACGACTGAATTTTCATCACATCTTTTTTTGTATTGTCTGCGCCATTCTTTTTTTGTGTTGCGCTTATAACAAGTTCTTTTTGATAAGTTGTTTTTTGCATAATATAATTTTTGTGTCAAGAATAAAAAAATATGCGTGACAGGTATAAATTTGTAATTCCATAAAAGAATAATTAATGGCACCTGCGGTTGACAGGAACATTGAGTCCATTTAACAGCATTATAAATTGTGAGTAACAATGTGCATTAACGCTATCTGCCCCTCCCCAATCACCAATCATTGTATACACAATATGAAACGTTTCATGCAATATTGTTTTTGCTCTTTGGTCAGCATCAAGTGTCCAAAAAGCCGGGCATAAATCAATTTCAGTGGCATTTGCCGGACAACTCCAGGCATTATCGGTAGCAGCACAACTTGTAGGCGTACAACCGGGAATGGTAAAAGGAGTTGCTAAAGGTTGACAGTTATAAGTGAATACAACACTGTCAATATAATTCTGAATGGCTGCAACCCTTCTCCTTATTAATGGTAAACCAAAACGGGGAGCTGGGTCATTCCAATTAGCATCATTTGCAGCATTTAACCGAAAAGCCCTCCACATTGCATCTCCTACAATTGTAACACCCGCTGCTGCCGGAGTAGCAGGCCTTGCTGCAATTGCTGCATCAATTACAGTTACTGCATTTGCAAGTAAAGCAGAAGCTCTTCGGTCGGCAGCAAAAGGATTTTGTCCTGCACCGCAAGTGACTAAGCTTGTTCTCACTAATCTTTGAATGCTTTTCTTACTAATTCCAGTTTTACTTTGCTGCACAACATGTGTTAACTCGTGGCCTAATAATTTTTTCCCGCTATCTGTATTGGGTGAATACTGATTGTTATTAAAAACAATATTGTTGCCCGAAGTATAAGCCAAAGCATTTATTGATTGTGCCGATTTTGCAGCAACAGTACCGGTGTGCAGTTTTACATTACTAAAATCGTAACCAAACCGTGGCTCATAAAAATTACGGACTTCATTGGGTAATGCTTGCCCGCCACTATTTAATCCGCCAACATAATTTTCTAAATTACTACCGGCAGTTTTTTCTTCCTCACCATTTATTTCTTTTCGCTGTACTTTGTTTTCTTCCTCCTCACAGTGTTCACATTTTCTTTGTACAGCAGAAATGGGCAAAGGTTTTAATTGTACGCATGGTTGCTCCATACGCATTACTTTATCGGCCATAGCATCTGCTTCCTGTTCGTAAACATCGTTAGGTTGATTAATGGTTAACTTTGGTTGTATAAAAAAGCCGTTTGCATTTACTCCATTAAATTGCCCAGGAGCCGGTTGTAATAATTGCTTTTCCATAATTATATTTTTTTAAAAAACTACTGCTTCGCCCACTTTTACATCGGCTGCTTTGTAAACAGCATCCTGTATTTTATTGCCCTGTGGATCTAACAAACTAATAGTAGCTCCTTTATTTGACAATGCCATTTTTGAAGGATCTACTTTTACAGTAATTGCTTCGCCGCCATTTATCTGGCCACTTAATACCTGCTTTCTTCCTTTAACTAAAAATGACCAGCCCGATAAATTGGTGCTTTGTGCCGAGCTGTTTAGCATAGAAATTTTTTCGTTTCCATAATCATCGCCGGAAGGATTTACCAATGCGGAAATAATTTTAAGGTTAGCATGACCGTTATGTCCGCTTAATGCGGCGGCTTTTATTACTGCAGCAAATGCATCAACTTTACCATGCCCAAACCATGGGCTCCATGTACCATCGGCACCGCCAATATTTTTAAAATCACCTTTATCGAATGGTGCAACCGGCGAAATATCCCACGATGTATTGGGATCGTAATTTGCTGCAGGTGTTTTTGCATAACCTGTCATATTTAAATCTTTGGATGCTGATTGTTTTAATACTGCAATTACTTCTGCTGCTGTAAGATTGTTGTTGGCAGATATAACCAAAGCTGCAATGCCCGCCACCAAAGGCGTTGCGCTTGATGTGCCGCCAAAAGATGCAGTAACTCCCGAAGGTGTTCCCTGTGCAGTGGATATGCCTAATCCTTTTACTGTCATGCGATGATACTCATGCGAATTACTGCTGGGTGCACAAATGCCAATGCCTGTACCGTAATTTGAATAGTGGCTTCGTTGTGCAGTGCTGCCCAATGCAGCCACATGCATTACACCGGTGATGCCAACAAAATTATTTACAAATCTTTTAGATGTTTCCACACCAACCCATACCCATTGATTGTTTTGAAAATCTATACCATCTGTATAAGGTACATCTTCTGTTGAGGTATGGCTGATGGGGCAGTTCTCGTTTCCGGCTGCAAAAAGAAAAACAATACCTTTGCCACGCCTTCCACCTGTTTGTGCCAACTGTGTAATTTTATCTACCACCTGCAGCGACCATAAACTCCTTGGCACTCCACCCCAGGAATTTGAAAGAATATCCACCTTATCAGCCACATAATTTAGTACTGTTAAAAATTTTGAATCGCTGATAAATAAACTTGGGCCGTCAGATTCCCATTGCACCGGAAATAATTTACAACCAGGAGCAGCCCCAACCGTTAGTGATGCATCTACCTCACCGCCAATTACACCTGCACAGGACGTACCATGATTAGCACCGGGCAGGTACATTTGTGCAGGGCTTGCATCTATATCGCTATTATTTATTAACCGGGTGCCTCTCATATAACCCCAGCCACCAAATTTATTCAGAGAATCAAAATCGGGATGGTTTAATTTACAGCCATCGTCTGTTACGCCAACTACAACATTGCTGCTTCCGTAATTATTAAGTACCAGCCATGCTTCTTCGCAACGGCTGCAGCTGCGGCTGTCTAAATCGGCATGTACAAAATGATTATGCAGGTGCCACTGCTTTGCATAAATGGGATCGGTGGGCAATGACAGGGCATAAGTTTTTATCTGCTGGTTTAAATCATTTTCAACATATTCAACCAACGGTTCATTTTCTGTAAGCTGCACAATAAGTTTTACAGGATTCATACCGGTATATTGCGTTACCTGAAAAAGATAATCTTTATCTGTATATTTTTCTAACTGCAACAAACTGTACTTAGCTGCAAACTGATCAATTTTTGCAGCAGGTAAAACAGTTTTAAATGTTACCAAAATTCTGTCGGTAACAAAAAAACTGTCTTTTGTTCCTTTTAAATAATAAGCATGATGTGTAGGTGCAATTAATCGGCTTTCTTCCATTGCGGTATCCAGTTCGGCTGCATCTACAATTACTTTAGTAGAAGCCGATGATACCTGTTTCTTTTCTTCTGTATCAAAAGCATCCAGTTCTTCGGGCAATGCCCTTGTAATAAATTCATCGGCTGCTTTATCAAGCAGTATTTTTTTTCCACCACGGTAAGTATATACCGCACCGGAAGTTTTAATTGCTTTTGCCATGATAGTAATTTTTATTAGTGTGATAAATATTTGTATAACATTGCGAAATTATTTTTCACCATTCAACAGCTAAAGGAAAAAGCATCCAGGGCAGTTTTATGTATGCAAACCCCCAGGGAATTTTATCTAATAAAATATCCACTGCATTTCTTTGTACCTGCAGTTTCCAGTAACCGTCAGTTTCATTAAAAGTTAATTTTCCTTTTCGCTGTAAAAATGTTTGCTGTAAGGATGCTGCCGAAGTATTTTTTAAAACTGTCCAATGTGCAATTACAGCATTTAGTAACTCACTGGCTTCTTTAATTTCAGCATCTTCCAATTCTATAAAGCGGTCGATATGCTCTTCGTTGCTGAGGCCGCACAAAATTTTATTGAGTGGCATAATAAATTCAGGTAATTGCTGTTCGCCATTTACAAGGTATTGTAAAAGATGTGCCGCCTTTTGTTTACAAAAATCATTTTTAAAACACTCCTCTTCCATCAGCTCTGCTGCTTTAAATAAATTTTGCAAAAAAGGATGTAAGATTATTAAACCGGCATTTTCAATAAATACTGATTTTTCTTCTGTGATATTTTTAATTTTTTCTTTGCTGTCTTCGTTTTTTTCAACCGTCTGGAGTTCTTCAATAATTGTTTTTTCAGCTGTTGTTTTGTTTATCTCCCCCGCTAAAATGTTTCCGTTTATCTTTTTTACAATTGCTGTAATTTTTTCCTGTAAAGAAATTATTATTTTTTCTTCCATGCCGGCATAATTTTCCCTAAGGTGATGTATAAGTTGCTGTACTTTATTTTCTTCTTTTGTTTGGGAAAGATTTAGTAAAGCAGGTAATATAACATGCAATACCTTTTTTCTTACTGCAACCATTTGGCTGAAAGGAATTATCTTTTTTATTGCAAGAAATAAACTTTCTACATCTGTTTTTATAAATGCGATATCGTTCGGAACTATTGCTAAAATAAAAAAATCATCAAACTGCAATATCAGTCTTTCTATTGCTGCCGGCTGTTGAGCAGCAGTTTCTCTTAATTTTTCAATAAAGTATCTTTGGTTATTTTTAATTGCAACAGTTAATTCAGTTTGCCAGTTTGCAAAATTAATTCCCTGCAAGGCCCAGGGCATTTTACCCGTTGAAAGAAAATAAAAAAACTGCTCAATGCTGTTAGCTTCATTACTAATTATTTCAATTTCAGGCAATGCAGTATCAATTTTTTTTGAGACATTGATGTTTTTTATTTTTTCAGTAAACCCTGCTATACATTTTTCAATAAATTCTTTCTCCAAATCACTATTACTGATATTACCCAGATCAATTTCAATTTTATTGATCCTTATTATTTCATCATTGTTAAACTGAGTTGATAATATTTTGTCGAGCCCGCCAATTAAATCTTCTTTAACCAGTTTATTGCAACGGCTGTGCAATGCATAGCTTTGTTCAACACTTTGTGTTTGTAACTCCAAAGAAAATTTTTTTATCGTGTGTTGAAAGTTTATCATTTACATTGTTGCATTTTACTTTTTCATTAATTTTTTTGCTTCTGTAAACCAGTCTTCTTTAACGGTGTGGGGCAATCTGCCCATTTCTTTTGCCAGCTCAGGAATATCATCAGCATTTAAAGTGGCAAGCTGTTTATAAGTGGCAATTCCAATTTTATTTAATTCAGCTTCAATACTTTCGCCAATTCCCTTTATTTTTTTTAAATCATCTTTGCCTGCAGCTTTCCCAATTTTATCTATTAATGATTGTTTGCCTTCTTTCTCCACCATTTTAATTGCTGCCTCAATCCACGATTTATCAATTGCTTTTACATCCACATTAATCATTGCGGCCATTACCGGAATATCTTTTTCCGTTAACTTACTTATTTGTAAATAAGATTTTAT
>NZ_JANMUN010000185.1:0-2177 GCF_031391665.1 Ferruginibacter sp. | reverse complement strand
AATACCTGTTTGCAAGGGTTCTTTAACCGGCTCCCTGAAAATTACACCCGGTGCTTTACGCTCCAAAGGCATTTCATACAATTCACCTTTTAATGGGCCTTTACCATCAATTGGTTCACCCAATGTATTAATAACACGGCCGCTCATACCTTCACCTACTTTAATAGAGGCAATTTGGCCAGTACGTTTTACTTTATCCCCTTCTTTAATTTCGCTGCTGTCACCCATCAATACCACACCCACATTATCTTCTTCAAGGTTTAAGGCAATTGCTTTTACACCATTGTCAAATTCAACCAATTCGCCGCTACGTACATTATTAAGGCCATATACACGGGCAATTCCATCACCCACCTGCAATACTGTCCCTACTTCTTCAAGGCTTGCTGAGGCATTAAAGTTGCTTAATTGCTGACGAAGAATCGCCGAAATTTCATCAGGTTTAATTTCTACCATAAAATATCAATTAATTGTTTATTATGAGGCTTATTTTTTCAGGGTGCAAAGGTAGGGCGAGATAGTGGGAATGTCAAAAAAATAAGGATAATTTAAAAGTTACTCACTATAAATGTAGCTACCAATCGCCTTTCTCATAATCTTAAGCAAAGTGCAATCATTATAATTTTCTTTAAATGCAAAATTAATTTTACTAATAAGAAACAGGTATTTCCTTAATATGAAAAGATAACATTAATATACAAGATCAGGCATTAACAATAAAAGGCGATCTTTTATATAAATTATGTACCTCAAAAAGGATTTAAATTCTAGAACAAAAAAAAATCAATAAAAAATTGTTGGTGCAAAATATAAAATGATGTAATTTTCCATTTCTATTTTATTTTAGTAACAATGTTTTATTTTGTTATTTCCAATTTATAGTGTGTCCTGAATAATCCTTTTTGTAAAACCAAAACTAACTTACCCTTAAAAATTCAGACTATAAACTATTTACTTAAAGCTACTAATTACAAAAACTAACAACTATTAATTATGAGAAATTTTACCCGACTTTTTTTTACAGGGTTGATGCTGATGCTGTTTTGCAGCTTCGGATTTGCACAGCAAAGCTCTAAGTTTACCACAGTAGTGGGTAAGCTAATACGAACAACGCCCAAAATATCGGATCTTGATAAGAATTCGATGTATGGAGAACCACTTCTTAAAACACGGGATGAGTTTGGAGTGATTGGGGTTGTAAAAGAAAAATATGTTAATAAAGAAAAAAATCGTTTTGCAAGCAAAGTTGCGAAAGATATGGCATTACAAACTGGTAATAGCCCTTCTTCACCAACAGCTTCTTCTGCAGTAATTAATCAAAATTTTGATGGCCTTTTTGCTACGGGCTTTGCGCCATCTGATAATAATCTTGCAGTTGGTCCAAATCACGTTATTCAAATAATAAACCACAGCAGTGGTTCTTTATTTAAAATTTGGAACAAGGCGGGTGTTCAGGTTTTAGCTCAAACAGTTTTAAGTACTATAACTGGTTTGAGTGGTGCTGGAGATCCGGTTGTAATGTATGACCAAATTGCAGACAGGTGGATACTTACAGAATTTTCGAGTACCAATGATCTGAGATTTGCAGTTTCTGTAACCCCGGATCCAACTGGTGCTTATAAAGTGTATTCTTACAATTTTGCTTATTTTCCTGATTATCCTCACTATTCTGTTTGGCATAACGCCTATTATGGAATTACTCATGATTTTCAGCCGGGTTATGTGGGCAGCTCTATATATGCATTTGACAGGGCTGCAATGATTGCAGGGGCTGCAACCGCAAATGTGGTAAGCTTTAGATTTGATAACAGTGTTGGACCGAATGTTGCTAACCGTGCCTTTACAATGCTTTCTGTTCATCAGGAAGGGCCGGCAGCTTCAAATCAAAGTGGATTATTTACTTTCTTTCAGGATGATTCAGATACACCTGATCCACTAGATGTGGACAGTGTATTTACATTTACATATACACCTAATTTTACAACACCTGCTCTGTCAGTTATCAGCCCAATGTCAAGTGTTGTGTCAGCTCCGTTTAATTCTACTTTGTGTGGAACTAACGCCTGTATTACACAAACTGGCGGAGGTGCAGCTATAAGAGGTATAGATGGTCAGTTGATGCATAAAGTAGGGTACAGAAATTTTGGTGGTTTTGAATCTATGGTAGCGAATTTTAC
>NZ_JANMUN010000171.1:0-106434 GCF_031391665.1 Ferruginibacter sp. | reverse complement strand
TACGGCGTTAAGCCGGGTGGTTTTGCCATGATTGTGCAAAAAACCATAGTGCCTGATCTTTACATAACGCCGGGGTAAAAAATGCAGCTCAAAGCGGCGTAAAAATTCTGCAATGCTTAAAGTCATTGTTTTTTGTTTGCCTGCATCGGCGTAATCCTTGTACTTAAAAGTTATGCTATGTTCGGTAATGTTAACGATGCGGTGTTTGGTAATGGCTACTTTATGACTGTAACGCCCCAGGTATTCAACTACCGAAGCCACACTGCCAAAGGGACTTTTGGCATATACGTTCCAGCTTTTAAAGCCGGCTTTTTTGAGGATATTTTCTGTATCAAGTCCTTCGGTTTGTAACAAACCCTGCACACAGTGTTCTGCGGGCAATAAAAGCAAGCGTAACTTTTTTAAGAAGATGGCTTTATATACCGTTTTTAAGGCCGCTGCCGGAAACAAAAATTTGTCGTTTTCCCTTTTGGCCTGTACCCAGCTTTTATCCTTTACACCTCCGCCACTCACTATGCAGTGCAGGTGCGGATGAAAGCTTAAATCCTGACCCCAGGTATGCAGCACGGCGGTAATGCCACAGGTGGCGCCAAGATACTGAGCATCGGCGCTAAACTGTAAAAGCGTTTGTGAGGCTGCTTCAAACAACAGGTTAAACATGGCTTTGCGGTTGCCAAGTATCAAAGGGTTAAACTCATGCGGTACAGTAAACACCACGTGATAATAAGCCGTTGGAAAAAGCTGTGCCGTAAGGTTTTCTACCCACTGCTCTTTTTTTAAGCCACCACAGTTGGCCCCGCCATGGCGGGGGGTTACCACAGCTATGGTATTGCTGATGGATATGATTGCAGTTTTTATCATCGCATTTGTAATAATGCATACCCAGGGCGGCCGTATGGCAGCCATGCAACTGATTAAAAATATGCCGGCTGTATGTATTGCCATGCTGCAGGCAGGGGTGGTTAAAAACCTGTTGTAACTGCACACCAATGGGTACGGTGCTCAACATTTATTTTGCATAACGGTATCAAATGGAGATACAATGGCCGCACGTTTGCTTTGCTGCAGGTGCAGGTAAATCATGGTAGTATCCAGGTTACTGTGGCCAAGCAGTTCTTTAATGGTATGTATATCGGTGCCTGCATCCAGTAAATGAGTAGCAAAGGAATGCCTGAGGGTATGTGCCGAATAATCTTTGCCCCCCAAACCTATTTTGGTAATGTACAATTGTAAAAAATGCTGAATGCTGCGTTCATGCATGGGAGCCCCGGCACGCTGGCCTTCAAACAAATATGTTTTGGGCCTGTAGCTTTTGAAATAGGTACGCAACGGTTCCAGCAGATCTTTAGGTAAAATGGTAAACCTGTCTTTACCGCCTTTGCCTGCAACTACTTTCAACTGGTAACTTTTGCTGTCTATATCGGTGAGTTTGATCTTACGCAGTTCGTTCATGCGCACGCCGCTGCCATAAAATAAGCTCACCACCATCAAATGTTTTTGATTGCTGATAACTGCCAGCAATTGCTGAATCTGCGCTACACTGAATACCTGGGGCAGTTTATGTGTTTTACGGGGGTAAAAAGCCGATGGCACAATGAATGCTGATGGATACACATGCTTATAATAAAAGCTGCAGGACTGTGCTACCTGGTGGCATTTTTCACGCCCCACGCCATGCTCTTTAATAATAAAGCTGATGTAATTGATAATGTCCTGCTGACTGATGGAACAAGGCAACAGGTCGTGGTAGTGCGAAAAAAGAAAACGCATCTCCTGCATGTAATTGCGGATGGTTCGGGTGGCATACTGTTTGGCCAAAAGCGTGTTGTGCAATTGCTGAAGGCAAACCTGCGCTTCTGCTGATAGCGTTACTTTGCTGTACTCGTTTTTTTTAACATCTTAATTTGTTTTTAAATGAACACTTAAGATCGTAATTTTATTCTGTTAACAATACTTCGCCGTAGGTGTTGGTTCAACATTGGGTTTGCTGCAAGGCTGGCTGGACATTGGAGCAATGGTCATTTTATCGCTGTTGTGCTTCATCTGGGCTGGACAAACATTGTTGGGCTTTTGTTTGTTAACCTGTACTTTTATATCTTTAACCTGCCTGCCGGCAGGCAGGTCAGCAGCGGTTCCGGGCGGACGAGCGATGAATTCCAGCCCTGCAAGCAAGCCCTGCTCGTTGTACGTAATTTGGCGACAATTCCTAAGTTCGGTGTACTGACAAAATATAAATACAAATTGATAAAATATTTTAAATCAGAAAACTAACCATTTATGAAAATTGCATATAGCCTAATGTCAGTCATTTCATTCTTTCTCTTTGGTTGCGTTGAACAAGCCAAAAAATCATACCCCATTTTTGTTGTGACTGACACGTATAATCTAAATCAAAAAAAAGATTCAAAAGTAATTCCCCAAATCTATGAGTCTCAATCAGTGAGCGGGTTAATACTCGATTGCTCAAAATACAACTTTGCGTTATTCCAAAAAATGAATGAAAACAAACTTCCTGATCAAGTGCATATTATGTCACAAGCAGGATTATTTACCGTTAAATTAAATGCGCAGGGACAAACTATAATTGACAATTCGACAATGAAATCGATTGGTGGAAATAAAATACATTTTAGTGGATTTGCAAAAAGTGACACCGCAATGTTATTCATTGGCACAAAAAAGAATAATGTGATGGAAACTATTTGGCGTGGGAAAGTTGCTATCAAATAAATTACGTACAACACGAACTGGGTTTGCCAAAATGGGGGCGGACGGAAGCCGTGTTTCAACTTTTTGTTTTTCAATCTGGCAACACAACAACAACAACAACACACAACATTTCCTCATCCCCAGTTGGTCAAAAAATAATATTGCAGCTCTGTAGTATTATAATTAGGAATCCTTACTATATTTGTTATGGCAATTGTGTCATTAACAAATTAAAAAGTAAACAAATGAGTAAGTCAATTTTCTACCATGCAGGTTGCCCTGTATGTGTAAGTGCAGAACATGACATCATTAATCTTCTCGGAGCCAACAATGTGGACGTAGTTCACTTTGGTAACGACAAATCAAGAATTGACGAAGCAGAAAAAGCAGGGGTAAAATCTGTTCCTGCTTTGGTAACTCCAAACGGAAATGTGCTTCATATTAACTTTGGTGCATCAATGGCAGACGTAAAAGGTTAAAAACCTTTTAACAGCCAGTTTAGCAGAACAAACTGGCTGTTATTTTTCTTTCACTCAAAACAATATAAAATTATGCAGGTAGCAGTTTGGGACACTTACGTTACAAAAAAAGATGGAGCAGTTATGCATTTTGACATTATTACCCCCGACCACATAAAAGATGAAAAAACAATTCATACTTTTGGTAAGGAATACTTACTATCAAAAAATCAGGAAAATCAACCGTTGACAGCAAAAGAATGTAGTTTTTGTCATATTGAGAAAGCGACAGATGAAATGGCGCTAAGTATTCAGCAAAAAGGATATTATATTATTGAAATGCAAAACTGTAAATAAATTTGTCGGTATTTAATTTAGATAATCAAAATGTGAATCTTGACAACAAAATAGTTGCAGGACTGGAACGCTTATCACAAGTGTTTAGAATTCTACTTTGGGAGAAAGCCAAAGAACATAGTTTAAGCCCAATCCAAATACAGCTATTAATTTTCATTCGGCATCATTCAGCAGACAAAACTACCATAAGCTACCTTGCACAAGAATTTAATTTTACCAAGCCGACAATTAGTGATGCTATAAAAATTTTGGAGCAAAAAAAATTAATTCAAAAGATAACTGACCAAACTGACACCAGAAGTTACACTATAAATTTAACTACAACGGGCAAGAAAATTGTTTTAGAAACAGAAAACTTTGCCAATCCCCTGACAGAAATTATATCTGCAGCAAATGACACTGCCAAAATAGTTTTATGGGAAAATATATCAAATCTTATAGTAACCCTAAATAAACTGGAAATAATAAGTGTTCAGAGGACTTGTTTTAACTGTAAACATTATTCCATCAAAAATAAAACTCACTTTTGTAATCTGCTTGACCTAAAACTATTAACAAAGGACATAAGAATTGACTGCGGAGAATTTGAAATGGCATAAAACATGGGATGCACAAGGCCGAACAGCTAACATTGGTATTGCCAATAGTGGGGCTGGACATTGGAGCAATCAACAGCGGTCATTTATTAATTTAGCTTCAGTGCCGGGCTGACAGTTGGTTAATTTGTTGTTAGACATTCGTTAGATTTTTTAAAAAATAAAACAAATTATAATAACTTTATTTAGTTTGGCAATTCTCCATTACACCCCATCCCCATTTTAAAAAATCCGGAAAAGCTTTTGCCCAGGTAGGTACATCATGTTTGCCATCCTGTAATTCTACATATTTAATATCAGTTTCTTTGTGGTAACCTTTTGCAACCAATTCGTCAATCAAACTTATGGCATCATCAATGGAATCAATAACACCATTATTGTTTCTGTCTGCCGTTTCATCTAAAGTACCCACTTCAAAAAAGAATTTAAGCCATGGTGCGTAATTACCTTTTTTAATTTGACTGTGCATAATTCTGTCGGTGGTTTCATCAAAATCCACATCATCCTGGTCAGTATCCCGCCACCATAACGAACCACTGAAAACCCCTACTCTTTTAAATTCGTGGGGATAATTCCAAACTATATCCAAAGCACTTAATCCACCTAAAGAAAAACCAGCAAATGATTTTTCTTTAAATGATTGAATGGAATATTTTTTTCTGATAAAGGGTAAAAGTTCTTCAAAAATAAAAGAAGTGTATGACCCGGCTTTAGCTCCCCGGCCCTTGTAATCTAAAATTTTAGCAGTACCATACTCATTTTTTCTATCTGCACTGCAGTGGATACCAATACATAATAAAGGGCTGATGCTTTCATTTTCATACAAATTTTCCAATATCCCCGAAAAATTCATTGTCACTAAATCCTGGCCGTCGTTTATTAATAAAAGGTTAACCGGCTCCTGTATTGCAGAGGGTAAATAACAATCAACTTTTACATCTCTTTTTAAAAAATAAGATTCGAGTACGTAATTTTCTACAATAACACCAGTCATTTTTTCTCTCTCCATAGTCTCAAAAGTAAGAAAAGAAGATGAAAACAGGTAATACTGGCTTAACATCAGCATGTAAACAATATTTTTTTTATTGGCAGCTAAAAAATATATTTGAATACGCTTAAAACATAATTATATTTTATCAATAAATAAAACCAACTGATATGAAGAAAATTGGTGTGCTCTTCGGCAAAGAAAGAAGCTTCCCCATGGCTTTTGTTGAAAGGGTTAACAGTAAAAAAATTGACGGCATTGTTGCCGAGGCTGTACAAATTGACAAGGTAATGCAGGGTGAGCCAAGCGGCTATGCAGTTATCTTCGACAGAATTAGCCAGGACGTTCCGTTTTACAGGGCGTATTTAAAAAATGCAGCACTCTGCGGCACCACAGTAATTAACAACCCCTTTTGGTGGAGTGCCGATGAAAAGTTTTTTAATAATTGCCTGGCAACAAAAATCGGTGTGCCGGTTCCTAAAACTGTAATACTGCCCAGTAAAGATTTACCTGCTGATACTACCGACGAATCTTTCAGCAACTTAGCCTACCCGTTAGACTGGGAAGGAATTTTTAAATACATCGGTTTTCCTGCATACATGAAGCCATTTGCCGGTGGCGGATGGAAAAGTGTTTACCAGTTAAACAGTATTGAAGAATTTTTTGAAAAGCATGCCGAAACAGAACAACTGGTTATGATGCTGCAGGAAGAAATTAAATTTACAGAATACTACCGTTGTTATTGTATTGGCGGAAAGTATGTACGCATTATGCCTTACGAGCCACGTAACCCACATGCATTGCGCTATGTTGCCGATTTTAAACCTACACCGGAAAAGTATAAGGAGATGGAAGATATTGTACTGCGTATCTGCCGTTATTTAGGTTATGATTTTAATACAGTAGAATTGGCTTTACGTGACGGTGTACCTTATGCCATTGATTTTTGCAACCCTGCACCCGATGCAGAAGTAACCAGTGTGGGGCAGGAAAATTTTGATTGGGTGGTAGAAACTGCTGCCAATTATGCTATTGAAAAAGCAATGGAACATAAAGAGAATGCGGATAATTTAACCTGGGGTGAGTATATTAAACGCAGCAGCAATAAGCAAAAATTGTATTGAAAAATTATTTAACCATACAAAAAGAAGATTTTACCGAAGTAAAAGTTGAAGAGCCGCAAAGCCCTTACGGCTTTACTTATGCGGATTATTTAACCTGGAACTTTAAAGAAAGAATTGAATTGATAAGGGGAAAGATTTTTAAAATGAGCCCGGCTCCATCGGTACCACATCAAAAAATTTCTATTAATATAGAAAACAAGTTCACCATTTTTTTAGATGGCAAGCCCTGTAATATGCTTCATGCCCCAGTTGATGTAAAATTAAAAGGCAAGCCTTTTAGAAAGAAGAAATTACGGGATGATGAAATAACAACAGTTGTACAGCCTGATATTATTGTTGTTTGTGACCAGGAGAAACTGCAAGATATTCGAAGCGTAGATGGTGCCCCGGACCTTGTTGTAGAAATATTAAGCCCCGGAAATACAAAAACAGAAACTAAATACAAATTAGATTTATACGAAGAAAACTGCGTTCTGGAATATTGGGTGGTTTACCCGGAGTATAAACAGATACATGTATTTATTTTAAACAAAGATGAAAAATACAGCAAGCCTGTTATTTACGAAAGCGGAGAAAATATTTATTCTGTAATTTTAAAAGGCCTGAGTATTCCCACTGATGAAATTTTTAAACTCTAATTAAATTACAACATGGCAAATCTATCTTACAAACATTTTACACTTGGTGTGGAAGAAGAATATATGGTGATTGATCCAGTAACAAGGGAACTGAAAAGCCATGAACAAAAAATTGTTCAGGAAGGCCAAAAAGTTATTAAAGACAAAGTAAAAGCTGAGATGCACCAGGCCGTGGTGGAAGTAGGCACAGATATTTGCAACGATGTAGATGAAGCTTTTATGGATGTGAGTACACTGCGTAAAACCATCAGCGGTATTGCAGGCGAATTGGGTTTATGGGTTGGTGCATCGGGCACACATCCCTTCAGCCACTGGGAAAGCCAGTTAATTACACAACATGCCCGGTACGATGAAATAGTAAACGAATTGCAGGAGGCAGCACGTAGCAATTTAATTTTTGGGCTACACGTACACGTTGGTATGGAAACCAGGGAAATGGCAATACATATTGCCAACAGTGCAAGGTATTTTTTACCTCACATTTATGCATTAAGCACTAACTCGCCTTTTTGGGAAGGCAGGTTAACAGGATATAAATCTTTCCGCACAAAAGTATTTGATAAATTTCCACGAACAGGCATACCCGATTTTTTTGAAAGTATAGAAGCTTACGACAATTATGTAAACCTGTTAATAAAAACCAATTGTATAGATAACGCAAAAAAGATTTGGTGGGATTTAAGGGTACATCCTTTCTTTAATACGGTGGAGTTTCGCATTTGCGATATACCCATGACGGTGCAGGAAACTATTTCTATTGCAGCATTATTTCAGGGCATTTGTGCCAAACTTTACAAGCTACGTAGCCAGAACCTGAATTTTATGATGTACAGCAGGGCTTTGTTAAACGAAAATAAATGGCGGGCCGGCAGGTACGGCATTGATGGCAGCCTGATAGATTTTGGCAAAGAAAGCGAGGTAAATACCAGGGTTTTACTGTATGAATTGTTAGACTTTATTGATGATGTGGTGCCACATTTGGGCAGCCGCCACGCAGTAAACAATGTGCATAAAATGATTGAGCAAGGCACCGGCGCCGACAGGCAGTTAAAAGTATATGAAGAAAGCAAAAATTTGGTGAATGTGGTGGACTATATTCATGAAAGTTTTTTAGCAGGCCTGTAAATGTTTGGACAGAAAAGATAATGTGGCTATATTTGCAGCCCATTTAATTACTGGCTGCGTAGCTCAACTGAATAGAGCATCTGACTACGGATCAGAAGGTTTTAGGTTTGAATCCTAACGCGGTCACTATAAGAGATTATCCAAAAGATGATCTCTTTTTTATTCCCATTGTTTTTACTGCCAGCATCTTAAATCAAATTTACAATTATTGATACAAAAGCAGCATCCTCTAGCCCACCTGCTAAATAATTAAAAATCAGTTATATTTAACCATACATTGAAAGATTTAAGATTATAAAAAATTAACCCTTTATAAAATTTTGCTGATGAAAAAAATATTCTTCCTGCCTATTAGCTTATTATTTGTTAGCCTATTTTTAAACGCACAGATTGCGGTAACAAATCTGCTTACTGAAAATGAAACCAACCCGGTAAGTATAGATGCTGCCTCTCCCCGCTTTAGCTGGCAGTTAACAAGCAGTAAAAAAAATGTTTTGCAAACTGCATACGAGTGTAAAGTAATGGACGGAAAAAATGTTGTTTGGAAAACTGGTAAAATAGCATCGCAGCAATCGGTAATGATACCTTATGCAGGCACTGCATTACAATCGGGAAAGCAATATACCTGGCAGGTAAAAGTTTGGGATAATTATGGCGCTGCATCAGCATGGAGTAATGCTGCAGTTTTTAATATGGGTTTACTTAGTGCCGGTGATTGGAAAGCAAAATGGATTGAAGCAGACTTTGCAGAAGACAGTGTAAACCGTCCGGCGCAATATTTTAGAAAACTATTTTCTCTTAATAAAAAAATAAAAAACGCCACTGCCTATATTACTGCACATGGCATGTACGAAGCACAAATTAATGGCAAACGTGTGGGTGATTATTATCTTACTCCCGGCTGGACAAGTTATAACCACCGGCTGCAATACCAGCAATACGATGTTACAGCAATGATGAGCAATGGAGAAAATGCCGTGGGAATTGTTGCAGGAACCGGATGGTACCGTGGTTATTTAGCATGGGATAACAATAAAAATATCTACGGTAAAAAAACGGGCATTTTATTTCAACTGCAAATTGAATACAGCGATGGAACAACGCAAACTATTGTTTCGGATGAAAGCTGGAAATCATCTTATGGCGCCATTAGGTATTCAGAAATTTATAATGGTGAAACTTATGATGCAAGAGAAGAAAAAAAAGATTGGGCAACAGTAAAGTTTAATGATGCCGATTGGTATAATGTAACAATTGGTGCCGCAGATAAAGCAAACTTAACAGCCACTTATAATGAACCAATAAAAAAACATGAGCAATTTAAACCCATTAAAATCTTTACCACTGCCAAAGGAGAATTGGTGGCAGACTTTGGACAGAACCTGGTGGGATGGGTACAATTAAAAGTAAAAGGAAATAAAGGCGATAAAATAACTTTACATCATACAGAAGTGCTGGATAAAGCCGGAAATTTTTACACAGAAAATCTCAGGGTGGCCAAACAGCAAACTACTTATATTTTAAAAGGAGGAGAAGAAGAATTTTTTGAGCCGCACTTTACGTTTCAGGGTTTCCGTTATATTAAGGTAGAAGGTTTTGCTGGACAATTGAAGCCTGAAAATATTACCGCTGTAGCTTTATACTCTGATATGAAACCAACTGGCACATTTACTTCTTCCAATACACTCATCAATCAATTACAACATAATATTCAGTGGGGGCAAAAAGGCAATTTTTTAGATGTGCCAACTGATTGTCCGCAAAGGGATGAACGGCTTGGATGGACGGGTGATGCACAGGCATTTTCCCGTACTGCTACATTTAATTTTGGTGTAAATAATTTTTTTTCTAAATGGATGAAAGACCTTGCATACGACCAGCAGCCCAATGGCAGTGTGCCCTATGTTGTACCCAATGTATTAGGTGCCGGCGCCGGTGGCTCTGCAGGCTGGGCCGATGCTGCAACCATTATACCCTGGAATGTTTACCTGGCTTATGGCGATAAACAAATTTTAAAAGATCAGTACAGCAGCATGAAAGCATGGGTTGGTTACATGGAGAAAGCCAGTAAAAATTATTTGTGGAACACCGGTTTTCATTTTGGTGATTGGTTATTCTACCGTCCGTTTGATGATAATGATGGCCGCTCTGCAGTTACCGATAAATATTTTATTGCTCAATGTTTTTTTGCATATTCCACACAGCTATTATTAAATACCGCAACGGTGCTGGGTAAAACAGAAGACGTTACCTACTACACCAATTTGCTTCAAAAAGTTAAAGACGCTTTTGTAAAAGAATATGTAACTGCAAACGGCAGGCTGGTTTCGGGTACACAAACGGCTTATGTACTGGCATTGCATTTTGATATGCTGCCGGAATCATTTCGTAAACCCACTTCAGAAAAACTGGCAGATAATATTAAAAATTATGGCAACCATTTAACCACCGGTTTTTTAGGCACGCCCTATATCTGCCATGTGTTAAGCAGGTTCGGTTACACAGATATAGCTTATAAATTATTATTGCAGGAAACCTATCCCTCCTGGTTATACCCTGTAAAAATGGGCGCCACTACTATTTGGGAAAGATGGGACGGTATAAAACCCGACAGTACATTCCAGGTACCATCAATGAATTCTTTTAATCATTATGCTTACGGTGCCATTGGCGATTGGATGTACCGTGTAATGGTTGGGCTGGATACTTACGAAGATGGGCCGGGTTATAAGCACATTAAAATACAACCACATATTGGCGGCGGTTTTACACATGCGTCGGCAAGCCTGCAAACTTATTATGGCACACTCAGCAGTGGATGGAAAACAGAAGCAGGTAAAATTATTTTAGATGTAGAAATTCCTGCAAACACCACTGCAACAGTTTATGTACCTGCAGCTAACGCAGAAGCAATAACAGAAAACGGAACTGCATTATCTTCTTTAAAAGACATTACAGTAACAGGAAAAGAAAATGATTTTGTAATATTAAAAATTGGTTCGGGTAAATATCATTTTGAGGTAATGAAATAATAAATAAAAACTTAGCTATTGTGCAGCAGTTACAATAAAAATATAGTTAGGTGAAAAGTATAAACTAATAAAGAAATAAATTAGCAGTAAAATATGAATTCAATTAAAACTCATTCATTAGTTTTATTTCGTTGCGGTATAAAATAATTTTTTTATCATTTTCTAATTGTTTCAGCAGCCTTGATACTACCACTCTTGAAGTATGCAGTTCATCGGCAATAAGATAGTGCGATGCTTTAATTACACTGGAACCGGAGAGGCGTTTTTTTTCTTTTAAATAAGCAATTAATCTTTCATCTAATTTATGAAAGGCAATGCTTTCAATAGATTTAAGTAATTCTAAAAAGCGTTCATTAAAACTACGCATGATATAATTTTTCCAGCCTGGGTATTTACAAAGCCATTCGTCCAGTTTGTTGTGTGGTATGGCAATTAATTCCACATCTTCCTCTGCGATGGCTTTTACTTCGCTTTTTTTAGCTTCAATACAACAACTGTAAGCCATAGAGCAACTTTCGTTGCTGGATAAATAATACAGTAAAATTTCATTACCGCTTTCATCCATCCTGAAAACTTTAATGGTGCCTTTTACAATAATTGGCATCATGCGGATATATTTTCCATAATCCATAATAAGGTCGCCTTCCTTAAAATGTTTTACCTCGCCAAACTGGTAAATTTCTTTTACTAAAGCCGGTTCAAAAGTTGCATCAAAATTTGTTTTATTATCCATATACAAATATCAAATTAATGAGCTAGAAAAATTGCTTATTAATTTAATAATTCTGCGTTATTCTAATGCGGCAATTTTTCTCTCACATATCCATACACCCATGTGCCTGCAATGGCACTTAGTAAAGTAACTGCAACAACCGTTGCTCCTGTGCCTATTTGTGCAAACAGCGGACCCGGGCATGCACCCGTTATAGCCCAGCCTAAACCAAATAATAACCCACCGTATACCTGGCCTTTATTAAATGTTTTTTTATGAAACTCAATCTGCTCACCGTAAATAGTTTTGATGTTGAACTTTTTTATCAGCCAAACAGAAATCATACCGACTACCACTGCACTGCCTATTACACCATACATGTGAAAAGATTGCAATCGAAACATTTCCTGTATGCGGAACCAACTGATAATTTCTGCTTTTACAAAAACAATCCCGAATGCCAAACCAACAATTAAGTATTTTATATTGTGGTACCATTTATGTGTAAGCTTGCTTTCATTAACACATATTGTATCAAGAGAACGAACTTCAAAATCTGTATTTCTAATTGCTATTTTTTGCATGAAATATTTTTTAAAGAGAAAGAATAAATGGAAGTACAAGATTAGCCATAATAAAACCACCAACCATAAAACAGCAGGTAGCAATTAATGATGGCCATTGCAATGTAGATAAACCCATAATGGCATGGCCGCTGGTACATCCACCGGCATACCTTGTACCAAAGCCAACCATAAAACCTCCCACCACTATTAATAAAAACCCTTTTACAGAAATTAAACTCTGCCAGTTAAAAATTTGTTTTGGCATAAGACTGCTGTAATCGGTAATGCCGTAGCCAGATAATTCTGCAGCCAGTTTAGGATTAATTTGTATTGCATCTAAATTTGCCAGTAAATTAATCGCTATCATTCCACCAAAAAAGATACCGGTTACAAAAAATAAATTCCAGGCTTCTTTTTTCCAGTCGTATTTAAAAAAAGGAATGTTAGCAGGCAAACATGCCGCACATATATGGCGCAGGGAGGAGCTGATGCCAAAAGATTTATTTCCGATTATTAAAAGTGTTGGTACTGTTAATCCTATCAGTGGCCCGGCTACATACCAGGGCCAGGGTTGTTTAATCCATTCTATAAAACTCATAATTATTTTTATATTTTTTTAATTAAATAATGCAGGTTAAAAATTACGTTTTCATCACCTTACTCTGGCATACAAAATCTGTTTTAGGAAGAGTTGTTTTACTGATAGCATCAAACCCTCCTTCTATCTCCGTAAAATTTCTATACCCCCGTGCCTGTAAAATTGATGCTGCCATCATACTGCGGTAACCGCCGGCACAATGCAGAAAAAAATGTTCTTCGGGATTTATATCTTTTATCCATTCGTTAATTGCAGCTAACGGTCTGTTATAAGCTTCATCCACATGCTCTGCTGCATACTCGGTTTCTTTACGAACATCTATAATTTTATCTTCTCCAATAGTAACATTTTTTGCAAATTCAGCTGCAGTTATTCTATCAATAACATCAGCTTGTTTACCCGATGCCAGCCATGCAGCAAAGCCGCCTTTTAAATGCCCCATTACATTATCAAAACCAACACGGCTTAAACGGGTTACTGTTTCTTCCTCAAGCCCTTCATCAGTTACTAATAGCAAAGGTTGCTTTACATCAATAATTAAAGCACCCACCCACGGCGCAAAATCGCCTGCTAATCCTATGTTTACAGATTGCGGAATAAAGCATTTATAAAAATCTGTATTGGCCCTTGTATCTAATATTAATGCTTCAGTATTTTCTGCCGCTGCTTCAAATTCATCCGGCGTTAACGCTCTCATCCCATTATTTAAAACTGTTTCAAAACTTTCATAACCTTTTTTATTCATGGCTACATTTAAGCCAAAATAAGCAGGTGGCGGCAGCAAACCATCGGTAACTGCTTTTACAAAAGCTTCTTTGTTAGGCTGGTTTAAAGCATAGTTCATTTTTTTTTGATTGCCCAAAGTATCCACAGTTTCCTTCATCATATTTTTTCCGCAGGCACTACCGGCGCCGTGTGCAGGATAAACAATTACATCATCTGCCAGTGGCATAATTTTATTATTCAAACTTTCGTACAGCAACCCAGCCAGTTCATCCTGCGTCATGTGTGCTGCTTTTTGCGCCAGGTCGGGCCGGCCCACATCACCAAGAAATAAAGTATCGCCGCTAAAGATGCAATAGTCTTTTCTATTCTCGTCCTTTAAAAGATAGGTTGTGCTTTCCATAGTATGACCAGGTGTGTGCAATACTTTAATGATAATATTTCCAATTTTAAATTCTTCATTATCTTTTGCAGCAATAAATTTAAAATCTGGTTTTGCAGTAGGACCGTACACAATTGCTGCTCCGGTACTTTTTGCCAAATCTAAATGGCCGCTTACAAAATCTGCATGAAAGTGCGTTTCAAAAATATACTTAAGTTTAACGCCATCTTTCTGCAGCCTTTTTAGATAAGGTTCCGTTTCCCTGAGCGGATCAACAATAGCAGCTTCGCCATTGCTGGTAATGTAATAAGCGCCCTGTGCAAGGCATCCGGTATATATTTGTTCTATGTTCATTTTATTTTTTATTTTATTGTACAAATATGTTTAATAATTAAAACAGTTTTGGTAACATTTGTTGCATTTAAAAAATAGAAATTTATTTAATGATTTTCTAAATGACTCCTCTGCTTAAAAAAATATTTCTTTAACAAGAATATAAAGTCCCATTATCAAAACAAACCATCCAAATCCTTTTTTTAAATTATCGCCTTCTACTTTTTTTGCTAAAATCCCGCCAACAAAAATACCTGCAATAGCGATAAGTGTAATGCTGATTAAAAATTTCCAGTCAATTAAAAAATGCCCTAAATCCCCGGTAAAACCAATAAGTGAATTGAGTGCAATTATTAATAAAGAAGTACCAACAGCTTCTTTCATGGGCATTTTTAAAATTAGTACCAGTGCAGGTATAAGTAAAAAACCTCCGCCTGCTCCTAAAAAACCGGTAGCCAGCCCAATTAAAATACCATACAAAAGCAGTTTTGATATTTTATTTTCTTCCTTTATTACAACAGTTGTATAATTTATTTTTTTGTTTCTTATCATAGCTATTGAAGCCAGCAGCATTAAAATGGCAAACAATACCATAGTTGCTGTTGATTGGGTTACATAAAATTGTGAGGTATTAATTATAACTGCCGGAATTTTTGGTAACAATAATTTTCTTGTAACAAATACTGTTGTAATAGAAGCAATACCAAAAAGCAGCGCCGTTTTAATTTTTACAAACCCTTTTAGATAATTATTAAATGCGCCGGCTAAAGATGCAGTACCGACAATAAATAAAGAATAAGATGTTGCCAGCACAGGGCTTACACCAATAACATATACTAATATGGGAACAGTTAAAATAGATCCACCGCCACCAATTAAGCCTAAAGAAATACCTACCAACGCTGCTAAAGCATAACCTAAAATTTGCATGTTATTTTATTTTATCCTGCAGCAAAGATGTTGGTTATATTTTTTGCGGTTGGTTACAAAAGTTACATTGTTTGCAGCAGATTAACAGAAAATAAAAAATGTACCAATTCGAGCTGCAACAAAAAACCCCAACTTTTCAGTTGAGGTTTTTATAAATTTTATGCTCTTTGTTTTACCGGTGCTTTTTTCTTTACCTTTTTTAGTGCTGCTTCAATTGCAGTACTAAGGTTTTCGAAAGATCCTTTTACGGTTACCTGTTCGCCATTTACAAAAAATGCAGGAATTTCTTTTACACCTTTATTAACGCCATCCTGGTAATCGTTGCGTATTTGCCAGCCGTAAGTAGAGTTAATCAATTCATCTAAAAAATGCTTATTAACTACACCAGCTTCTTTAGAATATAATTTTAAACTGGTTGTACCTAATTGGCGGCGGTTTTCGAAAAGTATGTTGTGCATTTCCCAAAACTTACCCATTTGACCTGCAGCTAACGAAGCTTCTGCAGCCTTCATAGAGCGCTGGTGAATTTTTGTAAGGGGAAAATGACGGAAGCTGAATTTTATTCTGCCTTCAAATTCTACTAACAATTTTTTTACTACTTCATTTGCTTTTGCACAATCTTCGCTTTCGTAATCACCAAACTGTGTTAAGGTTACTGCTGCATCGGGGTTACCAACAAATATGTCTTTACTTGGGATGATTTCCACCACCTCTTTTACTTTCATTGCCATAATTTATCTTTTGTCTTTTTACTGCTGTTAAAAAACAACAGTTTGTTTTATTAATCTAATGTTTTACTATTATTTTTTTGCGGCTGCTTCTTTTTCCGGCTCATGCACATCGTTTCTAAAAACCACTGTGCCGTCAAATACATCTACCAAAACCGGTTTTGTTTTATCAATCGTTCCTGCAAGTATTTTTTTACTCAACTGGTTTACTATCTCTTTTTGTATCAGCCTTTTTAATGGCCTGGCACCAAATTGAGGATCGTATCCGTTTTCTGCCAGATAATCCAAAGCATAATCTCCAAACTGTAAATTAATACCGCTTTGTGCTACCAGTTGCCTTAAATTATCTAACTGAATTTTGATGATACCTTTAATCTCTTTCTTCATTAAAGGCTGAAACATAATCACTTCATCAATACGGTTTAAAAACTCCGGACGAATAGTTTGCCTTAGTAACACCATTACTTCATCTTTTGTTCTTTCTACCACCTCATCCTTGTTCTTTTCCGTTACTTTTTCAAAATTTTCCTGAATAATATGGCTACCCATATTACTCGTCATTATGATGATGGTATTTTTAAAATTTACTATACGACCTTTGTTATCCGTAAGCCTGCCATCATCCAATACTTGCAAAAGTACATTAAAAACGTCAGGATTTGCCTTTTCTATCTCATCAAGCAGTACAACACTGTAGGGTTTTCTCCTTACCGCCTCTGTTAACTGACCGCCTTCATCGTAACCAACGTAGCCCGGAGGCGCCCCAACAAGCCGGCTTACAGAGTGTTTTTCCTGGTATTCGCTCATGTCAATACGGGTCATCATGCCGTCATCATCAAACAAATAATCGGCTAAAGCCTTGGCCAGCTCTGTTTTACCAACACCGGTTGTACCAAGGAAAATAAAAGAACCAATAGGTTTTTTAGGATCCTGCAAACCCGCCCTGCTCCTGCGTATAGCATCTGATACTGCTTCAATCGCTTCATCTTGCCCCACTACCCTTTTGTGCAACTCTTCTTCCAGAAATAGCAGTTTTTCCCTTTCGCTTTGCAGCATTTTTGCTACAGGAATTCCTGTTGCCTTAGCCACATTTTCTGCAATATCTTCTGCATCAACTTCTTCTTTCAGCATCCGTTTTTCGCTGCTGCTATCCAGCTCTTTAGTTAAATCTTCTACAATCTTTTCCTGCTCCTGCACTTTGCCATAACGAATCTCTGCAACCTTGCCATAATCACCTTCTCTTTCTGCTTTTTCTGCAGATAACTTTAGTTGCTCAATGGCAGCTTTGGCATTTTGAATTTTTTCAACAATCTCTTTTTCCTGCTGCCATTTGGCTTTATAAGTATCTCTTTCTACAGAAAGATTAGCAATTTCTGTATTCAGTTCTTTTAATTTTACCGCATCATCTTCTCTTTTTATGGCTTCTCTTTCTATTTCTAACTGGCGAATTTGCCTTTCCAACTTATCCAGTTCTTCGGGCATGCTGTTCATTTCCAAACGAAGTTTGGCTGCACTTTCGTCAATTAAATCAATGGCTTTGTCGGGTAAAAAACGGTCGGTAATATAGCGGTGCGATAGTTCCACTGCAGCAATGATTGCCTCATCTTTTATACGCACATGATGGTAAGTTTCGTACCGGTCCTTTAATCCACGTAAAATTGAAACCGCATCTTCTATCGAAGGTTCGTCAATCATTACTTTATGAAAACGGCGTTCGAGCGCTTTATCTTTTTCAAAGAATTTTTGATACTCACTTAAGGTAGTGGCACCAATAGCCCTCAACTCTCCCCTTGCCAAAGCAGGTTTTAAAATATTGGCAGCGTCCATAGCTCCATCGCCACCGCCTGCGCCAACTAATGTGTGTATTTCGTCAATAAATAAAATAATTTCTCCGTCGCTGCTGCTTACTTCTTTTACCACGCTTTTTAGTCTTTCTTCAAACTCGCCTTTATATTTTGCACCGGCAATTAACTGCCCCATATCTAAAGCAAAAATGATTTTACTTTTTAAATTTTCTGGCACATCGCCGTTTACAATACGCATGGCCAATCCTTCGGCAATGGCAGTTTTACCCACACCCGGTTCACCCACCAAAATGGGGTTATTTTTACTTCTTCTTGATAAAATGTGCAGTGTTCTGCGTATTTCTTCATCTCTTCCAATAACAGGATCCAGCTTGCCCTGCCTTGCCATTTCAATTAAATTTTTAGCATACTTATTTAAAGCGTTAAACTGTGTTTCGCTGGTTTGAGAAGAAACGGTAGAACCTTTTTTTAATTCTTTAGTTGCAGCCACTAAACCTTTTTCGGTAAGGCCGGCATCTTTTAAAATTTTAGCGGTGTTATCATTTTGCTGCAGCAAAGCAATTAACAAATGCTCCGGTGCTACAAACTCATCGTTAAATTGTTTTAGAATATTAGAGGACCGCAGCAATACATTGTTCATATCCCTGCTTACATTTTGTGCAGGTTCGCCACTTGAAACTTTTGCCAGTTTGTTTATACTCTCTTTCAACTTTGTTTCTACAAAATTGATGTTAACGTTATTCTTTTTTAATAAAAATTCAATGGCAGAATCTGCATCATCCAATAAAGATTGCAGCAAATGCTCTGTTTCAATATTGGCATTATTATTATTAAATGCCAATTGTTGTGCATGCTGAATTCTTTCCTGCGATTTTATGGTTAAATTTTGTAAACTCATACCCCTCCGCCCCTAAAGGGGGACTTTTTTTAAATTGATGATTAAACTTTTTTTGCAGATTTTCATCTGATTGCATAGTATTACTCAAAAATCATTCATTTTTTTACTATACAAAAACCAGTGCTATTATGTCACTAAAAGCTCAACTCTTCTGCCGCAAATTCAGCCTGCTTATACTTTTCATGCTATTGTTACAGGCAGGTTTTTCTCAATATAATTTTAGCAAAGTAGATGATTGGTTAAGTAACAATTTAAAAGAGATTGGAGGGAGGGCTGTACTGGTGATTTATAAAGATGGTAAATTAGTGTATAGTAAAGCTGAAAACGAACTAAGCAGCAGGCAAAAAAGAATAGGGAAATTTATTGCCAAAAGG
The DNA here is from genome assembly GCF_031391665.1 of Ferruginibacter sp. Lineage (GTDB taxonomy): Bacteria > Bacteroidota > Bacteroidia > Chitinophagales > Chitinophagaceae > Ferruginibacter. Next base: position 87,358 of record NZ_JANMUN010000171.1, on the reverse strand, counting down.
CAGGGCAAAGATGCAGATGAAATGATGCAGGATTTTACTATCAGCACCAGGGAAAGAATTGCCAGTTGCAGCAAATGGCTAAGTGCTGCTTTAGTAATGACATTTGTGGATGAGGGCAAATTGCGTTTAGAAGATACTGTGGGTAAATATTTACCCATAATGACCGCAAACAGAAAAGGTAACATCAAAATATGGCAATGCCTAAGTCATTTAACTGGTATAAAATCGGGTTCGTTAAAAGAATCTATGAATGTAATGAAAGAAATGAAAAGCATGGATGAAGCGATTGAAGCGATTTCAAAACAACCTATGGAAGGTGAACCGGGAAAAACTTTTCATTACAGTAATACCGGTTTACAAATTGCAGGAGCCATTATTGAGAAAGTAAGCGGCAAAAGTTTTGAAACATTATTTGGAGAACGAATTGCAAAACCCTGCAACATGTTAAACAGCGATTTTGGAAAAGGTAAAGTGGCTTTACCTGCCGGTGGTGCATGGAGTACCGCCGCAGATTATAGTAATTTTTTACAAATGATTTTGCAGGAAGGCATGTTTAACGGCAAAAAAATTTTAAGTAAAACATCAGTAATTGAAATGCAAAAAAATCGTGTAGCCAAAGATGCTGTAATTATTTCATCTCCAGCCGAGGCCGGTAATTGGGGCTATGGCTTTGGAGAATGGACGATGGAAGATGTGATTGGTGATAAACCATCTGATGCTGTCACAAGCCCTGGATTATTTGGCAGTTTTCCATGGGTAGATACTAAAAAGCAATATGCAGGTTTTTTAATGACGTTTAACCTTAAAAGTAAAGGCAGAAACGAAAGGTACAAAGAGCTGAAAAAAATTGTAGATGAAGCTTTAGCTGTGAAGTAAGAATTTACAACCATTTACCCTAAATTTGCGGCAGCTTAAAACCGCAATGAAAAAAATATCCGTACTGCTTTTGCTTACAGTAAATTTCCTGTACGCATTTTCGCAAAATAAAAATAAGTTGTTTAAAGGCATGTATCTCCAATGGGGATACAATACCGAATGGTATACCAAAAGCACTATCCATTTCAGGGATGTGGTTAATGGTGTAAAGCACGACTTTACAATTTACAAAGCAGTAGCCCACGACAGAAATGATTTAGATGCTATTACAAAAAATCCTGTAGAAATTAGTATCCCTCAATATAATTACCGCATTGGATTTTACCTGAATAACGAACATAATAAAGCAATTGAAATAAATTACGATCATGCAAAGTATATTGTTTACAATAATCAATTGCTGCATGCTAAAGGAACTATTGGCTCAACTTATTTTGATAAAGACACTGCATTCAGCAAATCTGATTTGCAATTTGAACATACTAATGGTGCTAACTTTTACCAAATAAATTATGTAAGACAGTATGTTTTAAAAAGTAATGGTTCCAGACCTCTATTTACGGGCTTATGGAAAGCTGGCGCCGGAATACTTATACCAAAAACTGATGTAACACTTAGCGGTAAGAGGGTAGATAATAAATTTCATATTGCCGGTTATTGTATTGGCGCCGAAGGCGGTGCCCGCTGGTACTTTGGAAAGAAATGGTTTTTGGAAGGTACCGCAAAAACAGGTTTTGCCAACTACACCAATGCACTGGCTGCAGGTAGCGGAAGAGTTAACCACAACTTTGGTTATTTTGAATTGATAGGCACTGTTGGATACGATATAAAATTTTAGCCCCTAAATCCTTGCACAGCATCTAATGAAAAAAGGGAAATTATAGATTAAAAAATTAAAAAGATATTGGGCATTCAATAACCAATACTCTTAAGTCAGTTATAAGCTTTTATCACAAACTTACTGAACTGCCTTGCATAATATTGCAGGGCTTTTGTATTTTTATATAAATTGAAATGCATGACGCCAAATAAAAAACTACGGCTGGCACCTAAGCATGTTTACCACCAAAGGCTTTGGAAAAGCGCAGCCTTTGGTATTTCAATAATGATGGTATGCCTGCTGATTGGTATTTTAGGATATAAATTTACTATACCGGAATTTGACTGGTACGACAGTTTATTAAATGCATCGATGTTATTAAGTGGCATGGGGCCGGTAATTGATGCAAAAATAGTTTTAACAAATGCTGCTAAAGTATTTGCATCGGCGTATGCATTATTCAGCGGCGTTGCTTTTATAAGCACCATTGGCATTTTAATTGCGCCAATTGCTCACCGCTTTTTTCATAAACTGCATATAGAAGATACTAACCAGGACTAATGAACGCTGCAGAAAATAATACAACACTTATTAAAAACTATGCAGCAAGCTTAGGTTTCGATTTTTGCGGTATAGCTAAAGCAGTACGTTTAGATGATGATGCCAGAAGACTGGAACAATGGCTGGGTAAAAATTTTAACGGCAGCATGCAGTACATGGAAAATAATTTTGAGTTAAGAATTGATCCTTCTAAATTAGTACCCGGCGCAAAATCCGTTATTACCTTATTGTTGAATTATTTTCCGTCGCAACAACAAAATACTGATGTGCCGAAAATTTCAAAATATGCTTTTGGAAAAGATTATCACGAAGTAATTAGAGATAAATTAAAACTCCTGCTTCAATACATAAAAGAAAATATTGGTGATATTAATGGCCGTGGTTTTGTTGACAGCGCCCCGGTATTAGAGAGAAGCTGGGCACAAAAAAGTGGCCTGGGCTGGGTAGGTAAAAATGGAAATTTAATTAATAAGCAATCGGGTTCGTTTTTTTTTATTGCTACATTAATTACCGATTTAGAATTGGAGTATGATGATGCATTTGCAAAAGATTATTGCGGCACCTGCACAAAATGTATCGACCACTGCCCTACCGATGCTATATTGCCCGACAAAGTTATTGACGGCAGCAAATGTATTTCTTATTTTACAATCGAATTAAAAGATGCGTTGATACCTGACACAATGAAAGGCAAATTTGATAACTGGATGTTTGGTTGCGATGTTTGCCAGGATGTTTGCCCCTGGAACCGCTTTAGTAAACCAACCAATGAAATTAATTTTTCTCCTCTATCCGAAATTTTAAATTTTACTAAAAATGACTGGGAAGAATTAACAGCAGAAAGTTTTAAAATAATTTTTAAAAACTCTCCATTAAAGCGGAGTAAGTTTGAAGGAGTAAAAAGAAATTTAAAATTTATACAAACTTAAAACTGGTAACCCATTCTAAAAACAAGGCGGCTGAATTTATAGTGGGTATCAGAAATTCCTTGCATTCCAAAAAAATCTGAAGTGGTTTCAATTTGCCTGATGTTTTTTACAGTATTACCAATACTAAAAAAGACGCTGCCTTTTTTTGCTATTTTTATTTTATACCCAAAACCGCCATCCGCATAAAAACCTCCTTTTGTTTCAACGGTTGAAAATGTACCCACTATTTTCTTGTCTTTTGCTACAATGTTTTTTCCGGCATTTACATAAAAAAACAAACTGTTAGTTTTTAAAGATATCTCTTTTTTAAAAGCAGCAAATACTGGTAATGTTTCTTTATAGTACATATCGATAGCTACGCCTGCGCCTGCAAACCATTTTTTATATGCTATCCCATTTTCGGTTTGTGCGGCAAATGCAACAGGCAATTTACCTGCAATAAAACCTGCCGAATTGTAAGAATTAAAAGCTGCTGCACTTTTCTTTTGTGCAGCAACTTTTAAGCAACAAGTAAAAACCAATATTATTGTAAATAAATACTTCAGCATTCTAATTTTGCACTGCAATTTTTGAAAGTAATTTTATATCAGCAGCATTTGTATAATCATATTGATACAATCCATCTTTTGCAACTACCAATGCAATATTATTATACGCTATTACATCATTTGCTTCGGCAATTACAAATTGTTTTATCAACGAAATTGAATTAGGATTTGCAGCATCAAAAACTTTTAATCCATCATTACCATCACAAATAAATAACAGGTTACCATCTTTACTTAAACCCCGAGGGCTGGTTAAAGGATAAGATTTTATCAATTGCGGCGATTGTATATTGGTGATATTTAAAACATCTAACTGATTGGTAAAACCTGTACATCTTGTACCGGAGTGTAAAGTAACATAAGCAAAATTATCATCGGCAATTACAGGGTCGCAGGTACGCACATGGTTAAACGATCCCAGCTTAACAGGATTAACAGGATTTTGTACGCCATAAATAAACATACCCGTGTTTGACCCAATAAATAATTTGTCTTTAAAAGGAAATACCGTTTCTATTCCCCATCCTAAATTGATGGCATTTACAATAAATGGATTTGCATTTGATGAAACATTTACAACACGTAATGAATCGTTGGATACAGAATACATGTAATCATTTAGCAAAGCAAATCTTGCTAAAGAGCCGCTGATACCAACAGGTGAACTGTTGGATTTGAAAGAAGACATTCCTGCATCTGCAGTATTAAACAAAATTCCACCACCATTAAAAGGCGCAATTACCCCGTCATTACAATCAACTGCTACTGTTTCAGTTTTTTTAACCCAGTCATAAACCACTTTAGTAGAATCTACATTAAAGCCATAATAAAAACGTTCAGGAAAAACGCCGTTTACAAATTTTGTTACAGCTATATTTAATGGATTGCTGATATCCATGGCCACCAGGTCGGTATAAAAATCTGCATATAAGATGTCACCCTTCACAGCAATATCAACATTACCGGGAATATCTATAAAAGCAAAATTTTTTGGGCTTGCAGGATTTGTATTATCTATTATGTGAATGCCCTTATTTACTTCATTCAAAAAAATATAATTATCCTTAATATAAATTTTACCGGGGTTTGTTACAGCTTTAGAGGCATTGCTTTTAATATTAGCCCTTACTTCGGCCGTAGTTTTATACACCGGTTGAAAATATGTGTAAGTATACGTTTTAGAACAAGTGTCTTTTACACAACCCGGTAGTAAAAACAAAAATGCTGTACAAAAAACTAAAGCTATTGTTTTGCTGATTAAATTTTTCATAACTAATTATTTTAAGGGTTGACAATGCACTTTAAACTACCGTTGCATTAGAATTAATTTATTTTTTAAATGGGATTTTTAAATACACTAAAGAACTTACTAAATGTTGTTTACCAAATGATTTTTTTGTTACCGAACTTATACCATAATTAAAATGATAACCAATGGAAAAAGGAAACTTTGTTTTTTGTGCAAGATCAATACCTGCACCTGTATTAAAAGAAAATAAAAGCTTATTAAAAATTGCCCTGTCAGTAAAATAAGCTGTGGAATTACTGTTATAAACCAGTGCATTTGAATTTATTAAAAAAGCAACGGAAGGCCCTGCCTCAACATATAATGAAGATTTTTTTAAAAGCTTATACCGAAACAAAAATGGCATTTCGATAAAATGAAATTTATTTTTATAAGTGGCGGTGTTACCTGTTTTGTAATAATAATCAGCAGCAATACTTTTATTAACATCATAATTGTAGTTAGTCATTGAATCTACCCGGTTGCCAATTTTAATAATATTACTTTGATACAAATAATTTAACCCCGTTGTAAACTTCCACTTATCATTAATTATTTTTTGTGCATATAAACCAAAACTAAATGCACCACTTTTTGATGGATTAGCTGGCTGCACTCTAACCTGGGGGTTAATTGGCGGAGCCGAAATTGCGTTTGCATTCGCATCAAAAAAAACAGGTGTATTATTAAACAAGTTGTTTTTAACAGTAGAAACTCCTGCTGCTGCATTAATTCGGTATTGCCATTTTACATCACTTATTTTCTTTGCTGTTTTTTTAGCAGTTGAGGCCACTGTAGTATCTTTTCTTAATACTGGCATTATATCAAGTTCAGTTTTTTTAATTTCAGGCACTTCAATTTCATCCTTCAAATTATTATTTGATAACAAAACTGTATCAGCAGCAACCGTATTTTTTGCAGTAGTACTGCTTTCATTTTCTGCAGGTTCATTTACAATTATTTCTTCCGCAGCCGAAGTGGGTGCCGGTTTTTTTATTGAAACACTTGTTTTGCCTTTTGTTTTTAAATGAATATTATTTTTTGTTACTAAATCTGTTTCTGATTTAGTACTTAATTCTAAAACATTTCCTTGCTTAATTTTTATTTTTAAACCCGATGATTTTAAATTTTGTTTGAGCTTACTTTCTGGTATATCAATCAGCACTTCATTTTTTGATAAAACAATAGCATCGCCAACAGGTTTTTCTTTATTTGAATCAATTGAATTTGGAGCAGCTGAACTATCTAAAATATTTTTCTTTGCTGCAAGGTTATCAGTTATTATTTTTTTATCGTTGTCTTTATATTTATTCATGAACAGGAACGAACCTGCTGATAAACCGGCAAACAATAAAAGAAAAACAATCCAGCGGCGTTTTTTTTCTTTTGGCAATTCCGCTTCCACTTTTTGCCATACAGCATCTGCCGGAGTAAGTTTTAACTCCTCCATTTTTTGCTGCACATTTTTTTCAAATTCACTATTTTGCATACGACTGCATTTTATTATCTGAATAATATTTTTTTACCCACGTTATCATTAATGCTCTTGCTCTTGCATACTGGCTACGGGAAGTGCCGTCGGTTATACCCAGCAATTCACCAATCTCCACATGCGTATAGCCTTCCACGGCATGTAAATTAAAAATGGTTTGGTAGCCAGTAGGCAATTGCTGAATTAAAGAAGCCAGCTCTTTGGTATTTAATTTTATTTCGGGGTTATCATCTGTAACCGGGTGCAGGTCTAATTTTTCAAAAGCCAGGTCATTTTGATATTTAGCATTTCGTTTTAAATAATTCAGTGCGGTAGTAACCATTATCCTTCTTACCCAGGCCCCCAGTTCGCCATCAAACCTGTACTGATGCAAATTTTTAAATACCCTTATAAATCCTTCCTGCAGTACATCTTCGGCATCTGCAAGCGATTTTGTATAACGATAGCAAACCCCCAGCATTACTTCGGCAAACTGGTTGTACAGTTGTTTTTGCGATGCCCGGTTATTATTTAAACATTCTTTTACCAGCAGTTGTTCATGCTCCATGTAAACATATTCAGTAAGTTGACAATTGATTATTGCCTACCGTTGCATTTGCAAAATAAAAAACCCCAGCTACATTGCTGTAACCAGGGCTGCTATTATGAGGACTGCTAAACTCTTAAATTGCCGGATCTGCGGGTGTATTTGTATTATTATCCCTTTCGGTAAATGGATAAGGATAAAAAGTTCTGTTCCTCTCCTCCGTTGTTGAATTTGGAGCAGGACGGGCAAATCTTCTTGCATCCTCCAATTCCATACCACTCATAAATAATTCAATTCTGCGTTGCTTGTAAATATCTGTAAGTAAACTTGCCTGATCTAATGTTCCGCTGTAAGCAGGTTGGTTAGCACCAATACCATAAACATCAGTTGTTTTAGTGCGTACTGCATCTAATGCCGTTTTGGAAGCAGCAAAATTATTTTGCCTGGCATAGTTTTCTGCTATAATTAAACTCATTTCTCCAGGTAAATAAACTGGGTAGGGTGTTGTTATTATTGCAGCGAATCCTTTCATTGGATAAATACCACCAACCTTACTAATATAAAATCCTATTCTAGGTTCTGTTGAAGCAGGTACTGGAGCAAGGCCATTTTTTAATCCCAAGGTAGAATCAATAGCACCATATACATTTACAGTTACATTTTGTTCTCCTAAAGGATTAGGTGTTGCAGCAGAAAATCTAAATTCAGATTTTACAGTTGTACTTGCTGCACCAGCAAACGTAATTGCTTTGTTGCCACTTACAGCATTATAAGTTCCAGTTGCCATACTATGCATATTATAATAACGTGCCAGTAAAGCTTTCACTGTATTTTTAGCGTCTATCCCAGCTGGGACTTTAGTTAAAAACTTCGCACTGGGATTAGTGGTGGTTAAATCTGCATCTGCACTTTCTAATACAGTTATTGCTTTTTGGATAGCATCAATACGTGGAGAGAAAGTTGCGTTTAATCCTTTTGTTAAAGGAATTTGCTCATAAAACTGAGCTAATGTTCCCAAGCTTAAAGCATAAAAAATACTTGCATACGCTTTTAATCCAACTTTATCGCCTGCATCGGTTGCAATACCTAAATTGTCTAAAATTGTTTCTGCTTCTGTTTTTAATAATAAGTTTTGCCCCCATAATTGTGTAACAGTACTGTTGCCCGGTTGTACGGCACCTTTACCAGCTTGCAATGCAGCCTCTGTCAAATTGCCTGCATTCAAAGTGTTTAATCCAAAAACAGCATAAGCTCCACCAATAGGTGCATTATAAAGAGGACTTTGCCGACCAACAGTAAATCTTCTTTGCATGCCTGCGCAAAGATTCATTAGCGCATCCACATTTGTAGTAACACTGGGCACAGAACCTGCGCTGGGGTTTACATATTCTTTATTGCAGGAAGATGTGCTGACAGCAACACCAGCAATAAGCAGTATAATCGTTATTTCATTTAATATTTTTTTCATTGTTGTACTTTTTTAATAATTAAAATGATGCCTTAAAAGTTACCTGAAAAGTTTTAGGAATGGGTACATTACCAAAATCTATCCCTCTTAAAACAGCACTATTACCGCCTGCATTTGTTTCTGGGTCATAACCGTCATAAGTATCCCAGCTTACTAAGTTTCTGCCTACTACAGAAATAGTAGAGGACGAAACAAATTTTAAAAATTTAGGTAACTCATAGCTTAAAGCAACTTCTCTTAATTTTAAATAAGAGCCGCTTTCTACTCTCCACTCTTCAGTGGCATAAATGCTCCAGATATAACCACGTGGCAACAGGCCTTTAGCTTCTTTTTCAGCATAATCGCCAATGCCAACACCCTGTCTTGTTCTTCTATCGGCGTTAAATACTTCCTGACCAAAAGCGCCATCTAATAAAAAGCTAAACGCTAATTTTTTATAATTAATACTATTGCTAAAACTAACAATCCAATCTGGGTTAGGGTTGCCAATTACTTTTCTGGCAAGGTTGGTACCTGTTGTTGTTTCAGCAATTGGTCTTCCGCTTGCATCTAAAGTCAAATTGCCATTAGCATCTCTTTTAAAATAATTACCAAAGAAAGCACCAGCCGGATAACCTGCAAGTATTACAGAAGGTGATCCACCATTATTTGCTAATGTAATTGGTGATACCTGACTTGATGCAGTAATTAAATTTTTGTTTCTGTTAACGGAACCGTATAAGGTCCAGTTAAAATTTCTGTTTTGTACAGCGGTTGCATTAATGCCCAATTCCCATCCTTTGTTAGTAAGGTTTCCTATATTTTCAAATCTGCTGCTACCTCCACTACTTGGTGCTAATGTTCTTTCTACCAATAATGAGTTTTCAATTATTTTTTTATCATATACAGTGAAATTAATTCCAACTTTATTATTTAAGAAAGATAAATCGGCTCCAAATTCAAACTCACTTGCTCTTTCGGGTTGTACAATTTCGTTACCTAAAGCCGTATTGATATTATATGTAGCCAGGCCATTTATATTGCTTGCTGAATAATTGGTAAATCTGTCATAACTGCCAATACCAGTTAAATTTCCTGCCTGCCCCCAGCTTGCTCTTAAGCGTGCCGAGCTAAACCAATTCATTTTTGCTTTATCCCAAAATGCCATATCACTTATATTCCAGCTACCACTTAATTTAGGGTAAAAATAGGTTCTGCTATCTTTTGGAAAAGAAGTACTTCCATCAATTCTGCCAGCGGCAGTTAAAAATAAAATATTGTTATAACCAAAAGTTTCTTGTGCATAACCGCCAAACACTTGTCTTTTATCATCGGTATATCTTGCTGGCAAAACCACTGCTGCACCATTAATGGTGGATATGCCATTTAACATATCTCTTCCTTCATTAAACAAACCGGTTATACTTTGATATTGATGATTAAAACCAACAGTAGTTAAAGAAGTTAACTTATTAAATTTAGTGTTGTAGGAAATATTGAAATCATTATTTATAGAGAATGAATTTACTAAAGCACTTGAAGCATATCCTAAACCTTCTTGTGCAGAAATGTATGGATATCTTTCGATGGCATTTTTTCCTTCTTGTGCAATATTGTCAATGCCTAAAATATAATCTATACTTAAACCCCGTACAGGCTTAATTTTTATTTGCAGGTCTGTAATAGTTCGGTTTACAGCCTGTGTCAGTTTCATATCTTCAATTACACTTAATGGGTTTACTCTTGTAGGTTCCACACCTTTTAAATTACCGGCTGCATCCCTTTGTGTAATGTCGTATAAATTGTTTGTAATGTTTATACTGTTAATAGGGCTCCAAAATACATTACCATTTGGTTTTTCGTTTGAGAAACTATTGGTATATGCCACACCGCCTATAACAGTTACATATTTGCTAAGGTTAGTTTCCACCCTCGATTTAAAATTAAATCTTCTAAAATTGGTGCCCTTAACAATACCCTCATTGTTGTAATAACCTCCGCTAAAAAAGTATTTTGTTTTATCTGTACCACCACTTACTGAAAGATAATTGTCGGTTCCAAGTCCTTTTTGAAAAATTTCATCTTGATAATCATACCTTGTCACATCAACTAAATCTGTTGCTAAAGTTCTTAAAATACCATCAGGCCTTGTATAATTTATTGTAGCACCAGTATAAGGTGTTGGTGAGGTATTAGCATTACTAATATTACCTAAGCGTAAACCAGCAGTACCAAACTGTTTACCATAAGTTGAAATATAAACCTTTTTTCTTAGTGAATTTGAAATAAGACTTGTACTAAAATCAACTTTCATTGCGCCAGATTTACCTTTTTTAGTAGTTATTAAAACTACCCCGTTACTGGCTCTGGATCCATAAATTGCAGAAGCGGCAGCTCCTGGTATAATATCAATTTTTTCAATATCGTTTGGATTAATATCCGCCATTCTATTAGTACCAATTTCTGCTCTTGCACCTGCAGGCACATTTAAGTTAGTTACATTAGTAGTACTGTTACTAACTACAACACCGTCTACAACATATAAAGGTTCTGAACTGCCGCTGATTGTACTCGTTCCTCTCATTCTAACAGATATTCCACCTGAAGGATCTCCGCTTGTTTGCGAAATTTGTGCTCCTGGGACTTTACCTTGTAATGCAGCACCAATATTACCACTGCCGGTATTTTGTAATTGTTTTGCACTTACTGAGTTTACAGTGTTACCTAATTGCTTACGTGATTGTGATAATGATGAACCTATCACTACTACTTCATCTAAACCCAAGGCATCTGTTTGCAGTTGTGCATTTGCGTTAACATCTGCCCCACTTACAGTAATAGTTTGTTCAGTTGTTTTAAAGCCAACACCAGAAAATACAACTACGTAAGTGCCGTTTTTTAAAGTAGTATTTAATTGATAAGAACCGTCAATAGCTGTTGAAGTACCACTATTATCGTTTTTAAGAGTAACAGAAACATCAGGTATGCCTTTTCCTTTTGCATCAGTTACCTTTCCACCTATTTTTACCTGGGCCATTGCAGTTATGGCAAACAGGTTCATAAGCAGAAAAAAACTAAGCACTTTGTATTTGCTTAACTTTTTTAAAATGTAATTTTTCATGTCGCAGTTTTAATTGTTTACTAATTTTAATTGTGGTTTAAAAGGGCAGGCTTTAACGGCTAAATTTTAACAGGGGCAGTTTTTTAATTATTAAAAACCTGCATCAACTTCCTGCATTAATGTAAATGCATAATTTGATGCTGGTATTTTTTAATAAGAAAAGATTTTTTTGTTTTATTAAAGTGGCGAAAGGAACTCAAACCAAAATAGCAATGCAGAGAATATAATAACTGGCCATTGCTGTGCAGGATGAGAACACTCTTTTTAATTGTAAGCATTGTTAGTTGCAGTATTAAAGTGACCGTAAGATAGAGTAAAAATAAATACCTGCAAAAAATTGCAGAAACAATAAATAATGCCGCAAAAAACCGCAATCGTTTGCATAAACTGGCTTTCGCCTAATTAATGAACAACTGTTATATTTACTATTATGAATAAAAATATCAGCCAGCTTTACAATATTACCAATAAACCTGAACGAAAAATTATTGGTTTAATGAGTGGCACTTCGTTAGATGGGCTGGATATTGCTTTGTGCAATGTTTCATCTAGTGGCTTGCATACAGTGCTTGAGTTAATTCAATTTGAAACCATTGCATTTGATGATGATTTCAAAAATGAAATAAAAAATGTTTTCAGTAAAAAAGAAGTTGATCTTGAAAAGCTTACTTTATTAAATCCATGGATCGCATTACAACATGCAACAATAATTAATACTCTTTTAAAAAAATGGAATATAAAAAATGAGGAGGTTGATTTAATTGCCAGCCACGGACAAACTATTTATCATGCACCAAAAACTTTGCACGGACAAAGTAAATTCGGCAACGCTACTTTACAAATTGGCGATGGCGATCATTTAGCAGTTGCAACAGGAATAATTACGATAAGCGACTTTCGCCAAAAACATATTGCCGCCGGTGGCGAAGGTGCACCATTAGCAGTGTATGGCGATTATTTGATTTTTGGCAAACCCGGCGAAGACAGGATCTTATTAAACATTGGCGGTATTGCTAATTTTACTTTTTTACCGGGCAGTATGGACAGTTCTGCAATTTTTAGTACCGATACCGGCCCTGGCAATACCCTGATGGATGCTTACATGCAGCAACAATTTTCCGGAAAATATTTTGATGAAAATGCTGCCGTTGCTTTAAAAGGAAAAATTAATACTGATTTATTACATGCATTAAAAGACAATGATTTTTTTGCAAAGCCTTTTCCAAAAACTACAGGGCCCGAATTATTTAATCTGGATTACCTGTACAAAGCAAAAGAAAAAACTTTTACACAAAATATTTCTGTTGAAGATACGATGGCAACATTAAATAAATTTTCGGCAGATACTATTACCGATGCAATTTTAAAAACAAGAGATAAAAATAATCCCTGCAAAAATTTTTCCAGCGGGGGCGGTATGCACAACCCATTACTGATGCTGCATTTAAAAAAAGCTTTGCCAAATTTTAGTTTTGATACTACCACTGCATTAAACATAAACCCCGATGCTAAAGAAGCTGTATTGTTTGCGGTACTGGCCAACGAATGTATTTGTGGTGATAGCGATTATTTGCAAAAAGGCATTGCAGGAATGCCGGCAGTTACTATGGGCAAAATTAGTTTCCCGCAGTAAGTTTAAATTTCCTTAACCCTTGGAGGGTTCAGAAAAATTTTATAATCATAAGGTATTACACAACCCTCCAAGCGTTTGACAAGCCTGTTTATTATTTACCGGCTTCTATTTGCACTTTTAAATTAGTAAGCGAAGTATCCATTACAGCTGCTACATTTTTACTTAAAATCATTGCGCTGAATTTTTTCCAGGGTTTATACCAGGGCAATTTTTGAATAACTGCCCAGTTTACCAAAACCGAATTAGTTGGTTCGGCATAAATGATAAAGTTTGAAATCATTTCCCGGTTATTTGTTACCGAATAAAAAAACATAGTATCGCTGTTGTTAAGCGTATTATTTTTAACAACACCTTCTTTAACAAATCCGTTCCACGTTTTCCAATCACCGGTATTATTTAGTTTTTCAATTACAGCTCGTTTACTTTCATTTATGGAAACTGTTTTTGATGTAACCACCTGCGATGGAAATAATAACGAAAACAAAAAGAACAATAAAGAAAAGGCAATAATGTTTATCAGTAAAAATTTAAAATATTTCATGTATTTACTCCCATTTAAAAACTTTAATTGCAACAGCATATACTATTACTCCCCATAATATTAAAACCCCTATTTCATTTCTTACATCCCATAAATTTTGCCCTTCAAAAGCTACAGCCCTCATGGCGGTGTTTAAATAAGTAAGCGGTAATGCTTTGGATATTGGTTGCAACCATCTGGGAAAAGCTTCTACAGAAAAAAAAGTACCCCCCAGTAAAAATTGCGGCAATGTAATAAGGTTTGCAAAAGGCGGAATGGTACTGTCGCTTTTTGCCAGGCCGCTTACAATAAAACCAAAACCCATAAAAACTAATAACCCTAAAAAGCTTAACACAAGCATTTCCAGCAAAGTTTGCCAGCCATTAACTAATGTAAAACCAAACAAAAAATAACCCACTAAAATAATTACAATAGCAGTAAGCATCTGAAAAATTACCCTGGCAAAACCTTCTCCTAAAACAATATAAGTTCTGGTAATAGGTGTGGCAAAAAACCTTTTTAGTACAAGTGTATTTCTCAAATTAAAAAACATAAAGGCTACACCAAAAACACCGGAGCTTAATAAAGAAAAACCTAACTGTCCCGGCAAAATAAAATCAATAGTTTTATACTCTCTAACTTCTGTTCTGTTTACCGGATTTATTTTATCCTGTGCTGCATACGATGGCCGGTTTGCAAACTTGGCATCATTTATTTTATTGGACATCGCATTTAATATGGGTAAAACCTGGGGCCATTTATCATCGCTGGCATTGGTGGTTGCAATAGCATATTCATAAGCCGGAAATTCTTTGCCTGTTTTAGTGATCTTGATAACTCCAGCAATTTTTCCTTTTACCAAACTCATTTGTAATTCTTTTTCCGAATTGAATTGTACAATTTTTAACCGGTTGCTTGTTTTTATTGAATCAAAAAGTGCATTGGCAGTATCGCTGTTTTTATCAATTACAATTTTATAAACCGGTGTGCCGCCATTGTTACCAATAAAACCAAAAACCAAAATAAAAATAAAAGGAAAAACAAAACTGAATATAACCGCAGAGGGGCTGCGGAAAATTGACCGTAAGCTTGCTTTTGTAATGGCCAACATTGCCCTTACCTGGCTGTACTTTTGCATCTGAATTAATTAAGCCGCAAAACTATCGGTAAAAAAGCATTTTAAAAAATTTGCATTACCCGACAGATGTCGTATATTTGGGTGTCAAATGTCGGATAATGAAAAAAGTAATAACTAAAAAGAAACCGGTTGCATATAAATCAGCCGATGCTTTAAGCAAAGCAGAAGAACCTATTGCGCCCTATTACCGCAGTGTAAAAGTAATGCCTGCACTTAAAGATTTTACATACAACGAATTTAAAAAAATTGCAGATAAAGTACCCTTTACCCAAGCCGAGTGGGCATCTATATTACATGTTAGCGAACGTACCTTACAACGTTACGCAAAAAATAATGGCTCCTTTGCACCCATCAATGCCGAAAGAGCCATGCAAATTGCCCAGGTTATTAAAGAAGGCATTATTACATTTGGCAATGTAAATTTATTTTATTCCTGGATAAAAAGAAACCCCTACATGCTCGAAGGCAATTTATCTTTTGAATCTTTAACTACCAATGAAGGTATTCAAAAAGTATTAACACAATTAGGAAGAATACAACACGGCATATTTGCATGACAGTTTTTAGAATTACAAACTCCAATTACAAAGATGACCTTTCTGGCCAGGGCGCTAAAATTTACGGGGGCAGGTGGAATGTACCAGGCCACCAGGCACTATATACTTCGCAGCATATTTCATTGTGTGTACTGGAAATGCTGGTTAATATAAGTTTAACCGAAAGCAGTGTTAAATACCATCTTTTAAAAATCAGCATTCCCGATACGATGATACCCGCCATAATTTTAAATAAAAAATTAAAACCAAACTGGCAGGATGATGAAGCTTATACAAGATTTATGGGAACCGAATTTTTAAAAAATAAACAAGCCGCTCTGCTTAAAATACCATCGGCAGTAATTGATGAAGAAAACAATTACCTGCTTAATCCTTTACATTCAGATTTTAAAAAAATAGTTATCAGCAAAAGCAACCCTTTTAAATTTGATAACCGCCTGTTTAATTTTTAATGAATAAATTATATCTTTTATTGGGGAGTAACCAGCAGCAACCGCAAAAACAATTGTTGCTTGCGCAAAAATTTATTGCAAAAACAATTGGCAAAACTGTTCGTAAATCTGCCCTTTATCAAACCGCTGCCTGGGGCAATACCAACCAGCCCGATTTTTTAAACCAGGTAATTATTGTGCAAACAAAACTTACTGCAGCACAAACAATGCAATCCATTCTTACCATTGAAAAAAAAATGGGCCGGATAAGAAATAAAAAAAACGATCCCCGTATTATTGATATCGATATACTTTTTTTCAACAAAGAAATTATTAACACTACCAATTTAATGGTACCGCACCCGCAATTGCAAAACCGCAATTTTGTTTTAGTACCACTCAATCAGCTCTCTCCTAACTTTAAACATCCATTGCTAAATAAAACTATCCACCAATTATTAAGAAACAGCCCCGATAAATTAACTGTGAATAAAATTTAACGCCAAAAGAAACTATTCCATTTATTTTGCAGCTTCTACTTGCATATTTGCCCATTGGCATATTTGCACATAATTTTTATGAAGTATAATTTTGTTACTATTGAAGGAAATATTGGCGCCGGCAAAACCACCCTTGCACATTTATTGAGCAAACATTTTAATGCCCGTTTAATTTTAGAAGAATTTGCAGACAATCCCTTCTTACCAAAATTTTACGAAAACCAGCAGCAGTATGCTTTTCCGCTGGAGCTTTTTTTTATGGCAGAACGCTATAAACAATTGAAAGATCTGTTGCAGACAAAAGATATGTTTCAAAACATTACCATCTCCGATTATCTTTTTACTAAATGCCTGTTGTTTGCTAAAGTTACTTTGGCCGATGAAGAGTTTCGCCTGTACCAAAAATTATTCGACATTATCAATCCGCAAATTGTGCAACCCGATATTGTAATTTACCTGCACAGCCCTGTAAATAAACTGCAGGAAAATATAAAAAAACGCAACCGTGGTTACGAGCAATCCATACCCAACGACTATCTTTTTTCTTTACAGGAAACTTATACGCAGTACATCAAGCAGCATAATATTAAAACACTTTTTGTTGATGCTTCTAATGCCGATTTTTTAGGTAACGAGTTGCATTTAAAAACTGTTATTAATGCTTTGGATAAAGACTACGAAGATGGGCAGCATTATATAAGTTTACCGTAGCACTTTTTTACCGGGTGACTCACCCCCAAAGGGTGAGTCACCCGGCAAAAAACACATTCAAACTTCAAAAAAAAATTGCACCTTCGCAGTAATGAATTTATCATTCAACAAAACTGCACTCTCCCCGCTTAAAGAAAAAGAATTCCGTTTATACATCATCTGCCGTTTTGTTTACATCATGGCTTTACGCATGGTGGGCACAGTAGTAGCGTACGAATTATTTCAGCTTACACAAAGTTCTTTTGCTATTGGTTTAGTTGGCCTGTCAGAATTTATACCGGTTTTTTCGCTGGCATTATACGCCGGCCATGTAATTGATAAATCAGAAAAAAGAACCCTGTTATTAAAAGGAATGATCGCTTATTCATTTTGTGTAGTGCTGTTAATAATTTGCACTTTGCCCGCTGCACAACAAAAATTAAGCAAGCACTGGTTAGAATATTGTTTTTACGCCATCATTTTTTTAACGGGAATTATAAGGGCATTTGCCGGTCCGGTTTCCAATGCCATCATTGCACAATTAGTACCCCGAAATATTTTACCCTTTGCCGCATACATCAGTTCTTCCACCTGGTTAATTGGGTCTATTGTTGGCCATGCAAGTGCAGGTTTTTTAATTGCAGGCATTGGCGTAAATAATACTTTTATCATTGTGCTTATTTATATTATTACTGCTGCAACCATTTTATCTTTTATAAAAAGAAAACCCATTTTAAATGTGCAAAAAGATATTGGAGCATGGGATAGTGTAAAAGAAGGTTTACGTTTTGTGTACCACAATAAAATTATGATGGGTGCCATATCGCTTGATTTATTTGCAGTGTTATTTGGTGGCGCCGTGGCTTTAATACCCGAATTCAGCGAAAAGATTTTACACACCGGCCCCATTGGTTTTGGCTGGCTAACTGCAGCATCGGATATTGGTGCTATTTCCGTTATTATTTTGCTTACACTTTTCCCTATGAAAAAAAAGCAGGGCAAAACAATGCTGCTTGCCGTTGCAGGTTTTGGTATTTGCATTATTGCATTCGGCCTTTCCAGTATATATTTTATTTCGTTTGTTGCATTGCTGTGCAGCGGTATTTGCGATGGTATAAGTGTAATGGTACGTGGCACCATTTTACAACTCACCACCCCCGACGAAATGCGTGGCCGTGTGTCTTCCGTTAACTCCATGTTCATCAACAGCAGTAACGAACTCGGCCAGTTTGAAAGTGGTTTTGCCTCCCGTGCATTTGGCTTAGTTCCCTCGGTAATCTTTGGTGGTTTTATGACGTTGCTTGTGGTGGTAGTTACCTGGTTTAAAGCGCCTGCTTTAAAGAAGATGGAGTATTAAACCTGCGGTTTTATTTTTATTTTGTTACGGGCATTGGTATTTCTATTGGGCTGCGGTGGCGTCGCACTCTTGTACGACATAACTTTATTGAACTTTTATTCCAGCGTAATTCTCCGTCTTGGTTCGTGTCTTCAAATGCCATTCGCTAAAATATTCAATGGATCTTCTTCCCTAACCAATTAACCGCAACAATTTTACCCCATTCTTGTTTACAATTTTGTAATTTACAATTCTAAAACTAAATCACTATGCAACGCAGATCCTTCCTCCGCAATACCTCCTTTACAATTGCAGGCTTAGCCTTATTCAATAAACATGTAGCCGCAGCATTTTTTGCACAACCTGCATGGAAAATTAAAATGCTTACCAAAGATATCGGTGTGTTTACCGAAAAAGGCGGCACCATTGCATTTTATATTTCTAAAAAAGGAATGGTGGTGGTAGATTCACAATTTCCCGAGCAAAGCCAGCATTTAATTGATGAACTGAAAAAGAAAAGTGAAAAGCCATTCAAATTGTTAATTAACACCCACCATCATGGCGATCATTCTTCGGGCAATATTGCTTTTAAAGGAATGGTGGAGCATGTACTGGCACACGCCAACTCCTTGACCAATCAAAAAAACAGCGCCGTAAAAAGTAAAAACGAAGACAAACAATTATACCCCGACCAAACTTATACCGATACCTGGAGCCAAAAAATTGGTAAAGAAAAAATTACAATGCATTATTTTGGTGCAGGCCATACTAACGGCGACAGCTTGGTGCACTTTGAACATGCCAACATTGTACATATGGGAGATTTAATGTTTAACCGCCGCCATCCTTTTGTAGATAAAAGCGCCGGTGCCAACATGGGCAACTGGATAAAAGTTTTGGATAAAGCCATTTCCACTTTCGATAATAAAACTCAGATAATTTGCGGCCACTCGGCAGAAGGATTTGATATACTGGCCAACACTTCGGACTTAAAAGCCTTTGGCGATTATTTAGGTAATGCATTAAAATTTGTTGATGGAGAAATTAAAGCAGGCAAAACAAAAGAGGAAATTTTAAAAGCAACCACTTTCCCCGGTATTGGCGAATGGAAAGGCGATGGTTTAACTAGGCCATTAGAAGCTGCATTCGCAGAGCTTATGATTAAATAGGGTCAGGCCACTACAAAAAAAATTCTTATGTGTCAGGCCACTACTAAAAGTTTTTAGAATCTAACAGCATTTGAAAACGAAAATCTTTTTGTTTTACAGAGTCTTGATAGTGGCCAGACACCTATCACAATTTCGCTGCACTCAATTTCTCCAGCACAAAATAAACTATTGGGCAAAAGCTGGAATTTTTTAAAGTAAGCGGTTGTCTTTTTAACAGCACATCTTCATCGGTATAAGGAAAACGCTGGCAATCGCTGGGGCGTACATCATAAATGCTGCAGTAATTATCAGTGCCCAAAAATGCACAGGGTTTTGTTCTCATAACATAATCACCATCACTATCCACAAAAAGATAGTTATTAATCAAATCGCCTTCTTTTATTTTAAGGTGCTTGCTTATGCGTTTAATATCCGGTGCTTTAAAACGTGGCGAATAACTTTTACAGCAGTTACCGCATTGCAGGCAGTCAATTTTTTCAAATGCTTCTTCATGCAGATCGGGCAATGCTTTCAGCACTTTATTTTTATCGGCCCGGTGCAAAAATTGCTTGTACACTTTTTGGTGGTCGGCCGATTTTTTTTCCCAGTTTTCCAGTAAATCCTCTTCCATTGTGCAAATATCGTTTTTTTGAAGCTGCTCTCCAATGGTAACTTTTATTAATACTCAAGAAATTTAGTGTGCCTGTTCTGTATAATTTCAGTTATTTTGTAAAAAATTATTACATGTTACAAGTTATCGTTCCCCTGGATTTTTCTGAAACTTCTTTTAATGCGGCGCATTATGCCTGCAATATGTATGCAAAAAGAAATGATGTAAACATTATTTTGTACCATTATTATGCCGATGGCGAAGATTTGGCAACAGCTCAAAATTATCTAAACACACTTAAAAAAGAATTGCAGGCCTGTGCATCTCAAATAGAAACCTATACAGAGTCTGGTGATAATTTTATTGATAGCCTTACTGCTTATGCTCACGTAAAATCTGCTTACATGATCGTAATGGGCCTTACAGGAAAATCATCACTGGCGCAGCGTTTTTCAGGATCCAACACTTTAAAGATGGCAGAAAAAAATGTTTGCCCGGTTTTAATTGTTCCGGATGATGCAAAATTTAAAGCAGTTGAAAATGTACTGATTACTTCCGAAATGAAATATGTAGATGAAACCCCTACTTTACTTGCGGTAAAAAGAGTGCTGAATGATTTTAAACCATCGCTGCATATTTTAAATGTAGATGACAGCCATTACATTTCCTTAACAACTGCCTTTAAAGAAGAGCGGGACAAAATGGAGGAATTGCTGAAAGAGTTTAAACCCGAGTTTTATTTTATGCGGCTGTACGATTTTCATGAAGCGGTTAATTTATTTACACAGGATAAAGAAATTGACATGATAATTATTGCCCCAAAACACCATAGTTTTTACGAAAGGTTGTTTAAAACCCAGCATACAAAAAAAATGATTTATCAAAGCAAAGTGCCGGTACTTGCTGTGTATGAATAATATTGAGCAGACAATGCTGCTTAATTTCTACCAATTGTAAACTTTTATTGTATAAAATTGTTTAGTGCTACTATACAAAGTGGCACTTTTTATTGCGGTTATACAGCAGTTTTCCACAGTAAAAAATCAATCATTTTATTGATGCGTAATCTTGTTATGTTATCGTAATTTTGCGGCGGCATAAAACCTTTTATCTACGCTTAGATAAAAGGTGAATAAAGATATACCGTTGAAGAGTGCGACGCCAATGAAGTTTGATAGTAGCACTACAGCCTGGTACAAAAAAAATATTTCATTTATGAATCTTTTCGAGCAGCAACAACACGAATTTACAGCAAGGCATATTGGCCCAAACGAACAGGAAACAAAAGCCATGTTAAACGCCATTGGCGTTAATTCAATTGATGAATTAATTGACAAAACAGTTCCGGCCTCTATCCGTTTGCAAAGCCCTTTACAAACCGCTGGCCCGGTTAGTGAATATCAATACTTAACCGATTTAAAGAAAACAGCATCGTTGAATAAAGTATGTAAATCTTACATTGGCCAGGGTTATTACAATACCATTGTACCCAGCGTAATTTTGCGTACAGTTTTTGAAAACCCCGGATGGTACACCCAATACACGCCTTACCAGGCCGAAATTGCACAGGGCCGTTTGGAAAGTTTGTTGAATTACCAAACTATGGTTAGTGATTTAACGGCGCTGCCCATTGCCAATGCCAGTTTGCTGGATGAAGGCACTGCTGCTGCAGAAGCCATGGCCATGCTGTTCAATCATAAAAATAAAGACCACGACCATATTACTGCGCCAAAGTTTTTTGTAGATGAAAATGTTTTTGCACAAACAAAAGATATTTTAATTACCCGGGCTACACCCATTAATGTGGAATTAATTTTTGGTGATTACAAAACAGCCCAGTTAGATGAATTATTTTTTGGAGCTATTGTACAATACCCCAATGCCAATGGTGCGGTGGAAGATTACCGGAATTTTATTGACAAAGCTCATGCTGTAAATGCTCAGGTGGTAATGGCAACCGATTTATTGTCGTTAACCTTATTAACGCCACCCGGTGAATTGGGTGCCGATGTTGCTATTGGAAATTCGCAACGCCTTGGTGTGCCCATGGGTTTTGGCGGACCGCATGCGGCTTTTTTTGCAACCAAAGATGAATTTAAAAGAAATATTCCGGGCCGTATTATTGGTGTAAGTATTGATGCACAGGGCAACCGTTGTTTACGCATGGCATTGCAAACAAGAGAGCAGCACATTCGCCGTGAAAAAGCAACCAGCAATATTTGTACAGCACAGGCATTGTTAGCAAATATGGCGGCTATGTATGCGGTATATCATGGAGCAGATGGATTAACCAATATTGGAAAGAGAGTAAGTTTATTAGCACTTACATTAAGTGATGAACTGGCAGAATTAGGTTTTACCAATGTTAATGAATATTATTTTGACACTTTAAAAATTCAGGTTAAAGATGTTTCTGCTATTCGCAAACTGGCAGAGCAGCAGGAAATTAATTTTAATTATACTGATGAAAATTACATTGGTATTTCGTTAGATGAAACTACTTCTCAAAACGACATTTTAAACATACTGCATGTTTTTGCTTCATCGCAAAATAATGATACCGCTATTGCTAATTTTGATGCAGATATTTTGTTAGAAAATATTCCGGCATCGTTAACCCGTACTTCAGAGTTTTTACTGCACCCGGTTTTTAATACGCACCACAGCGAAACTGAAATGATGCGTTACATAAAATCTTTAGAGAATAAAGATTTGAGTTTAAACACATCAATGATAAGTTTGGGAAGCTGCACCATGAAGCTAAATGCTGCAACGCAATTAATTCCTGTAAGCTGGCCCGAATTTGGCGGCATACATCCTTTTGCGCCTGCATACCAATGGAAGGGTTACCAGCAAATTGTTACAGAATTGGAAAACTGGCTGAGTAATATTACAGGTTTTGCAGCAACATCTTTACAACCTAACAGTGGCGCACAGGGCGAGTACGCAGGATTACTAACCATCAGGGCTTATCACGAACACCGCAATGAAACTAACAGAACTGTAATATTAATTCCTATTTCGGCACACGGCACCAACCCTGCAAGCGCTGTAATGGCGGGCTTTAAAGTTGTGGTTACTAAATGTGATGAGGCTGGAAATATTGACGTGGCTGATTTAAGGATGAATGCAGAAAAATATAAGGACACCTTAGCTGGTTTAATGGTTACTTACCCAAGTACGCATGGTGTTTTTGAAGAAAGCATAAAAGAGATTTGTGCCCTTATACATGAAAATGGCGGATTGGTTTATATGGATGGTGCAAACATGAATGCACAGGTTGGTTTAACATCTCCCGGAAATATAGGGGCAGATGTTTGCCATTTAAATTTGCATAAAACATTTGCTATACCGCACGGAGGAGGAGGCCCGGGCATGGGACCGATTTGTGTAAATGAGAAGCTGGCGCCTTTTCTTCCCGGACATTTTATCGTGAATGGTGAATCGTCAATCGTCAAACATAACGGCGCTGCACTCACGGCTCACCACTCACAACTCACGACAGCAGTAAGTGCTGCACCTTATGGCAGTACCTCCATCCTCTTAATTAGTTATGCTTACATAAAATTATTAGGCCCCGATGGTTTAAGAAAGAGTACAGAGTATGCTATTTTAAATGCCAACTATATGAAGGCACGTTTGGAAGATGAATATAAAATTTTATACAGTGGTAAGAATGGCACCTGTGCACACGAATTTATTGTTGACCTTCGTCCGTTTAAACAAAGCGCAGGCATAGAGGCAGAAGATGTTGCTAAAAGATTGATGGATTATAATTTTCATGCGCCTACTTTAAGTTTTCCGGTTGCAGGCACTATTATGATTGAGCCAACAGAAAGCGAAGACAAAGCAGAACTGGATCGGTTTTGCGATGCCTTACTAAGTATTCGTGAAGAAATAAGAGCTGTAGAAAATGGCACAGCAGATAAAGCTGATAATCCTTTAAAGCATGCGCCGCATACCCAAATGGTTATTTGTGCCAACGACTGGAAACATAATTACAGCAGGGAAACTGCCGCCTTTCCTTTAGAATTTGTAAAACAAAATAAGTTTTGGCCAAGCATCAGCAGGGTTAACAATACTTATGGGGATAGAAATTTAATTTGCACCTGCGAACCGGTGAGTGCTTATGCAGAAGAAGTAGTATAAAAAATTTAGCGATATTTAAAAAGCCATCCGAAAATTAACGGATGGCTTTTTTTATTTTGCCGGAATAAATACTGGCGGAGTTATTTTAGTAATCTCAACTGAATTAAGTAGTAACAGGTTTTTCTTTTGCCTGTGTTAACCTTGTAAATTCAGAACCGCTGAAAATTTTAGATAACTGGTTGTTATTTGTTTTTTTCCATTCAGGGATGCTGGCTTCAGTAACAATGCGCCAAAAATTTTTGGCTTTTAAATCTTCGTAGTCGTTGGTTTTTACAAACACACCAACAATTGTGTTACGTTTTTTAAATTCAATCTTAACTGCATTTTTTGCAAGATGAGCTGGCTCTAAAAACTTAATAATAAGATCATTATTCATGTTGTAATTTTTTGCAAATGTAGGCTAATTAAGGCTTTCAGCCGAATCTATTTGGTTTAACCGCTTTATAACGCTAATTATCAGCTGTTTAAGTTTGAGTTGAAAATATTTTACGGAAGTTTAAAGACCAGTTTTCTTGTTATAAAAAAATTGAACCAAGCCTTTTAAATTGTACCTTTTTTGCTGCTACACTCTGTAACAAACTGCATTAATATTCATTCCGGCACCAACAGAAGCAAACAAAATAATATCGCCATCATTCAGCTGATGATCTACCATATTATTTTTTCGTACCATATCCAGCAATGTAGGTATAGTGGCAACAGAGCTGTTACCCAATTTATGTATGCTCATGGGCATTATATATTCGGGCACATTTTTTATGCCGTACAATTTATACATCGCTTTAATAATGCCTTCGTCCATTTTTTCGTTGGCCTGGTGTATAAAAACTTTTTTCAATTCGCTGATATCCACTCCTGCTTTATCCAAACAATCCTTCATAGCCTGCGGTACATATTTCATAGCATACTCATACACTTTTCTGCCTTTCATTTTTATGTAGCGTACTCGAGGGTCCGAATCTGGAAAGTTTGACTTGCCCATATTTAAATAGTCCACCTCGTCCATACAATGCGATTGAACGCTGCTGGCTAAAATGCCACTTTGTGTTGCAGTTGAATTCTTAGCTTCCAAAACGCTTGCGCCTGCCCCATCCGAAAAAATCATGCTGTCACGGTCGTACATATCTATTACCCTTGATAAAGTTTCTGTACCAATAACCAAACATTTTTTTGCCGTACCTGCTTTAAAAAAAGCATCGGCCTGTATTACACCCTGCAGCCAGCCGGGGCAGCCAAATAAAATATCGTAGGCCACACAATTTGGATTTTTAATTTTTAAAACATGTTTTACTCTTGAAGCCAATGCCGGCAGCACATCAGTTTGAATAGTATTTGTTATAACGTTACCAAAATTATGCGCCACAATTATCTGGTCTAAACTTTCAGGATCGCATTGTGCATCATCAATAGCATTTTGTGCAGCAATGGCCGCCATGTCGGACGAATCCATATCGCTATCCGCATACCGCCGTTCTTCTATACCAGTTATCTGTTTAAACTTATCTACTATTTCCTGCGGATCAGTGGCAATTTTTTGATTGTCTTCTCCATAAAAATTAAGGCCGGTAAACTCTTTGTTGGTTTTTATATTAGCCGGTATAAAACTTCCTGTTCCGGTAATTACTGTTTTAATCGTACTCATGCATAAATAATTAAAAAATAAAACAACTGTGTAATGGCTGTAAAGTTATAAAATAAAAGGGCAATGCTGTGTTGCAGGATTATGGTAGTACCCTGCTTTAAAATAACAGTAAGGCATTGATAATACTATTGCATGAAAAAATATTATTCTTTAGATTTTTATTTCCCAATGCTCACCATTTATAAAAACTGATTCAGCACTCTTACTCATTCTTCTCAGTGGCTACCAGAGGTTAGAAACTATACAAATCCTGGTTTTCCAATTCATACTTTATTAGCTGAACAATAAAAAACTGCAGAAAGGTTGAAAAAATGCAATTGATAATGCCTTTATCATTAGTATATAGCAGTATTAATTCCCCCCATCAAGCCCTTCCAAAACATATTAATTTTTGATCTAAAAGGTTGGTAATAAAGAGGAATAAAGGAACTTAAAAAAAATTTATCCTCATTTTATTAATAAAAAACTATATTTGCACCTTATTAAATAATACAATACAATTTAAAATGGACAAACAACAAGGCACCGTAAAGTTTTTCAATGCAGAAAAAGGATTCGGTTTCATCAAACACAACGACTCTAACAAAGAAACTTTTGTACACGTAAGTGGATTAAAAAGCCAAAATATTAAAGAAGGCGACAGTGTTGAGTTTGATTTGCAAGAAGGCAAAAAAGGAATGAACGCAGTTAATGTGGAAGTAGTAGGATAACACCTCGCTTTTAAAAAACCTTTCAGGGCTGTATCAAAAGTACAGCCCTTATTTTTTGTCAGCGTTTTGAGCGAAGGGCATTAAAACCAAAAGCGGTAACAATACAAATCAGCCCCAGTATCCACCACAAATAATTAAACCCTAAGGAATGTGCAATTTGAGTACCGCTTAAACTGCCAATAACCTGAGCGCTGCTCCATGCCATGGTGTACACGGCTGCGTAACTTCCACGGTTTGCAGTGGTAGTTCGGGCAATATAAAAACTGTTCATAAAGGGCATGCCGACAATTTCGGCAATGGTTACCATTAATATAACTGAAGATGCCAGCACAAAACCATTTGCCAAAGGCATATTTAACATAAAATAAGAGAGGCCCATTATCAGCGTTCCATACATCATCAATTTTGTGTACGCTATTTTACCTTCTAATTTAAAAACTATTACCATTTCAAAAAAGGCAATTACAATTCCATTCATTGCCATTATTATTCCAATCCAAAATTCATTTAAATGCAGGCCTTCTTTAAAATACAACGGCACTGTGGTAAACAATTGAAAAAAGCAGGTGGCAAAAAGTAACACCAATAAAGTAAACAACATAAATACTTTATCCTGAAAAGGGCCTTTACTTTTATCTGCATGAGGATGGATTGTTTCGTGCTGTTGTATTAATGTAACTTTTGGCAGAATGAGCAGCAACATAAATCCGGCTGCAATATTAGTAAACCCATCTACCCAAAATAATAACTGGTAACTTATTGAAGCCAGGATCCCCGCCATTGCACCGCCTATTCCCCAACCTAAATTAATGGCCAGACGAATTAATGAAAAAGATTGTGTCAGGTTTTCCTTTTTACTGTAATGGGCAATTGCAGTGGAGTTTGCAGGTCGAAAAGACTCATTAATTAAACTGGTAAAAAAAATGCAGATACAAATACTGAGGTAAGAATCCATTTGCCCCAAAACAATGAACATAATACCTCCACCAAATAAACCAGCAAACTGCAAATAATAAAATCCAAATTTATCACTAAGCCTGCCACCAATGTATGCGCCAACCAATGAGCCAACACCATAAATAGCCACTGCTAAACCTCCCTGGGTTTCTGTATAACCCCGATGGTTACAATACAATGTCATAAAGGCTAATACCATTGTACCACTCCGGTTAATCAGCATAACTACTGCCAGTAACCAAATGCGGCGTGATAAGCCGCTGTAAGCATTTTTGTATAAATTAATGGTGGTTGATAACATAAAAAAAGCGCTGCAAAGATATTTAATTGCAACGCTTAAAAATATTTTATCAAAATTATAAATGCAGTAAAACCTATTACAGCATATTCAGCTGTGTGATAAATTACAAGCCAACAAACAACTAGAAAATTATAAACAGGTTTTTATTGATTATAGTTTTCTGCTTTAGGCATTTGTGCAAAAGCAGTTTTAAATCTTTCGGAAGGAATAGCTAATTTTCTTTTTACAGTATCCAGCCAGGCACCATCAACGGTAACTATGGCTGCAAGTGTATCGGTGTTTTTCCAAATTTCGCAGGCAAAACTCCAGCGGCTAAAATCTTCCGTGGCTTTCAACAGTTTTATTTTTATTTCAATTTCGTCTCCAAATTTTAATTCTTTTTTAAATACGGCCTCTTCTCTAAATAAAATTGGGCCAATATGTTCTTCCTGTAATACCTGCATTGTGATGCCGTATTGCGCCAAAATGAGTAAACGGGCATTGGCACAGTAATCGTAATACTTGCTGTGCAGCACATGAAAATTAGGATCAATATCCGCCCAGCGGATTTCTGTTTTAACTGTAAAGGTTGACATTGTTTAAAAATTATTTATCAAGATATTTTAAAATTTCTACACCAACTGCATCATTATTAACACCTGTATTTGCCAGTATAATAACTGCATTTTTAGTTTTTTTGTTCAAAGCTAAAAAACTTTTATAACCGCCGGTTTGCCCACCGTGAAATAATATATCGCCCCAACCCCAATTTTGTATAAACCAGTTTAAACCAATTTTTTGCTGACCGGTATTAAAAGTGGGTTGATGGGATAACTCAATAGCTTCATTTGATTTTTCGTTGTTTGTTCCTAAATTTAGTGCCGCATATTTTAGCATATCTTCTGTGTTACTTCTTAAACAACCTGCGGCAGCTAAAGCTTTAAAATCCCATTGGCTTTGTGGAATAATGTTTTCTGTATAGCCTTGCATAAATACTGCACTGTCAGTTCTTGTAAGAAATTGTTTTGTTGTGGTCATAGCAGCTTTAGAACAAATAAAATCAGTAACCATTTTTTCAAACGGCATTTTATTTACTTTCTCTAAAATATTACCCAACAATCCAACTGCCAAATTACAATACTCAAATTTTTCACCGGGCTTACGGCTTAGCGTTGCATGTTTAAGGTATTCCAGCAATTTCTTTTCATCATAATCTTTGTAAGGATTCACTAAATCAGTCGCTCCAAAATTATCTGGTAGTGGTGGCAGCCCCGAGGTGTGATTGGCAAGATGAACAATTCGTAATGTGTCCCCTCCAAACTTTAAAACATTTTTTGTACCCAAAAATTTACTTACAGGCTCGGTAAGTTTTATCTTTTTATCTACCACAGCCTTCGCCAAAAATAAACCTGTAAATGTTTTAGTAACAGAACCTATTTCGTATAAATTTTTAGATGATGGCACTACTTCATTTCCCTTTTTTGTTTCTCCATAATTACAAAAATAAGTTTTACCCTCTTTTAAAACTCCAACACTTAATCCCACTGTTTTACTTTCAAACATAAATTTTTGCAAAATAGTATCTATCTTTTTATCTAACGCATCAACCAGTTTATTATCTGTTGTAGTTTTTTTAAACTCTCCTGATACTTCTTTTTTATATGGCTGAAATAAAAAGGTTTGTATCATATCCAGGGAATCAAGGCTTAAATACATGGACAGAATTGCAGCATCTGCAGTTACTTTGTATTTGCTTATTCCCTTATCAAACTTTTCAAATTCGCATAATTTAATTTCTCCTAAAGGAAATAAATTATTTTCTGCAACATTTTTAAAACTTTCTTCGCTTAATTGTTTTTTAAACCCTGCGCCGGTTAAAGAATATAAACCATCTGCATTTTTTTCATTAAATAATTTTACCACTTTTTTTTGCACAGCATTAATTTTTTCCTGCTGCGAATTTTGCGAATTTGTATCGCATGAAAATAAACTGAACAGACAAACAATCAAAAATATTTTTTTCATTTTTATAAATTTTACTAATAAGAAAAAATTGCAGGCAAAGCTTGTTAAACGGACAGTATTTTGAAACAACCCGGCTTCGACAAGCTCAGCCTGACAACCTTTATAATTTACAGTTTGGTTGGTTACAAGCCCAATTCCAAATTACCAATTACTTTTTTAAGTCCTCATTCCGCTTCGCAACTTCTTCTAAAAGCTTCAATCCTAATAACCCACTAATGCCACCGTTTGCAGTATCGCCGCCGCCATTAATCAAAATGTCTGGCATTATTTTTACATTCTGCATACCGATAGATTCCATCACTTTTAATTGAGTAAAGTTATTGCCGCCCATTGCCTCAACTGAAAGTTTGTAAGATTCCGCATTTGATTTACCAATCGCCAAAATCTTTTCCGCTTCGGCATTACCTGTTAAAGAAATTTGTTCGGCATTCGCTTTTGCCAACAATTCAATTTGCTCCGCATTTGCTTTTGCCAATACCCTAATTCTTTCTGCATCACCATTAGCTAAGAGTTTCAACCTATCTGCTTCGGCAGTTGATTGTAAACGAACACTGTTAGCTTCACCCGTTGCTTTTTTTACAGAAGCATCTGCAACTCTCTCAGCAATCAACACACCCTGGTCGGCTTTTACAATTTCCTTTTGTATATCTGCAATAGCTGTTTCTTTTTCTAAACTCTGCCTGGTTTCCTGTGCCCTCATTTCTGTTTCGTAAGTTACTTTTTGTTCTTCAGCAATTTTTCTGTCCGTCAACGTTTTCATTAAACTTTCGGGTGGCAAAATATCACCTATCAAAGTATCTACACCGTAAACATTATATTGATCAAGCACTTTGCCAATATGCATTTTTGCACTTTCCTGTCTTTCCTTACGTGTACCAAGAAACGCAATTACATCACTGTCCTGTGCACTGTTTCTAAAATAGTTACCAATGGTAGGCTCCAGTACCTGGCTTACCAGGTTGTTCATGTTACCAAAACGTGCAATTACTTTTGGTGCTTCGGTAGTTGGTATGTGTATGATCTGCGACACATCCAAATTAAAAGGGAAACCGTCTTTACTACGTACAGTAATAGTAGATAAATGTTTATCCAGCTGATGACTTTCGCTTCTTGCATTGGCCCAGTTTAATACTAAGTTGGTTGTAGGTACTAATTCCACTTTCATAATAAATGGATTGATGGGATATTTACCAGGGCCTAACGGTTCGGCCCACACACCTTTTTGTCCTTTACTAACAATATTCCCATGTTTAAATTCTGCGCCGCTTAAGTCAACACCTTCGGCACCCACATAACTGATTACTACACCCACGTGGCCAATTGGTATTTCCATCATGTTTACCATATCTACTTTTGCAAACCATGGGTTTAAAAAATAAGTACCGGCAAGCACTACCTGTTCCTGCAAACCTGTATAACCGCCGCTTTGCATAAATACATCCACATCCTGAAATTTATTATGCCCTTCCACAATGCGTCCCGCAATTTGTCCTTCATCCAATGGTTTACCTTCCTGCGTTGTTACCACGCCTACCGCATTATCAGGTATCGATGTCATATCTGTCATCATCACTTCAAATAAAAAAGTGTTAATACGATAACTGCCAGGCGTCATGATTGCAGTTTGACGGCCTTTGCGACCTCCATTTTTTAAAAAATCTACTGCACTTTGAAAACTGTCGCATTCTACTTTTCTACCGAGGATAGAACCGGTTTCTAATTCGGCACCATCCTTCGCCAATACCAATCCTAACTGACCGGTAGGAATGATGGTGAAAGATTGAAACGTAATGTCGAACTGCCAGATCCATTTAGCAAAATAAATACCCGGAGGTAATGTTTGCGCCTGAAAACCTGCTTCGCCGTCGA
This sequence comes from Ferruginibacter sp., assembly GCF_031391665.1. Taxonomy (GTDB): domain Bacteria; phylum Bacteroidota; class Bacteroidia; order Chitinophagales; family Chitinophagaceae; genus Ferruginibacter. The sequence goes on along the minus strand of NZ_JANMUN010000171.1, from coordinate 55,558 downwards.
TGGCCACAATGCGGCCTTCGGGTAATTGCTGTTTACCAAAAAGCACAAACTTTTTAGTTACTAATCCAATTTTATCTTCCGGCACTATTACAACGCCAAAAAATACACGAAGAATAAATTTGTAAAACAATAAGATAAATAAAGGGATACCGATTATCAATCCCCATTTGATGAGTTCATGATTGTCCATGTTATGCAGGGTTTTAGTTGATGAAAATAAGAAATGTTTTTGTAACATGGTCTGACGTCCCGTCTGACCATGTTTTATAACTACCAAACTTTGTCAGTAAATATGAATTCTACTTGCTAAAAATAAATCAATAAGAAAACGCAGATTTAATTTGATTTGGCTTCAGGTTGTTTACATGGTCAGACGGCACGTCAGACCAGCTGCTTATCTGCCCGGAGGAGAAGTATTAAAATTGCTGAGGATAAAATCACACAGAAAGAAAAGAATAAAAGCAGTAAGTAGTTTCATTGTAAATAAATTACCACACAAAGATGCAATGCTTTAATATGCTCTTTATATAAATTCGGGAGGAATGGTAGAGTATGTGTTAAGATTGGTATAAAAACATTCGGGAATGGAATTCCTCTTACTTTTTTCTACAAAGCAGCTTTAATAACAGGCGCAAGCATTGCCGCCCATTTCTGGTATTCTTTACCGGAAGGATGCAAACCATCAACGGCAACTAACGAAGCATCGGTTGCTGCCATACGGGATGAAGGTGTAATATCAATATATTTTACAGCTTTGTCTAAAGTAATTTGTTTATTAATTGCATTAAATGCATCTACTTGTTTTGCAATTTCATTCCTGTCTCTGCCGTTTGCAAAAGGTGTAACTCCCCAATCAGGTATAGACAGTACTGCAACCCTGCCGGGTCGGTTACCTGCAAACTGTATAGCTTTACTTAATAATTCAGTAAACTCTGCCGCATATTCAGTTTGGCTGCGGCCCTGGTATTGATTATTTACACCAATCAAAAGTGTAACAAAATCGTAAGTTGATTTTGAAGGCGGTGTTGCAGCAATGGCGTTTAATAAATTACGTGTTGTCCACCCGGTTACTGCAATGTATTCAGGAGCATTGAAATTAATGCTATCCAGTTTTAGCAAGCTTACTGTTTGTGCCGGAAAACGTTCGCTCTCATTTACCGATTGACCAATGGTATAAGAATCGCCAAGTGCCAAATAAGTTTTAAACATACCGGTATTTATAATTGCAGGCATGGCTTCAGTTTTAGTTTGTTTATTGCAGGCAATAAGCAAATATAGAGCAGCGAAGGAAAAACTGATTGAAAAAATACGTTTCATAAAATTATAAACGAATTTTTGAAGGAAATGGTTCAAAAAAAAGGCCCCATTTTTGGGGCCTTAACATTTATTTGTACAGAATTTCATAATACTCTTTTGTCATACGGTTACTGTCGAACTGAAATCTTACATCTCTCATTCCATTGTGAATGATTTGGCGCCATACTTCATGATTGTCATAATACATTGGCAATACCTGGTTTTCTAAAATTTCATACAATTTATTCAGATCGTATTCATCCTGCTCATGCACACTTATATTTTCATAATCAATTGGTGGTACTACAAAACCATTATTACCATGATTGATAAATTCACAAATCCAGCCATCATTAGTGCTGCAGTTTACAGCGCCATTCATTGCAGCCGTCATACCACTGGTGCCACTTGCCTCACGTGGTACACGTGGATTATTTAACCATAGATCCGACGCTTGCTTTAAGCGTTTGCTCAAACCTAATTCGTAACCAGTGCAAACCGCAACATTGTTATATTTTTTACTAAGGTGAACAAGATTATTAAAATCGCTGATAGCTGGATAATCAACCGGGTAAGGTTTACCTGCCCAAATAATTTGCACAGGATATTTTTTATTACTCAATAATCTTTCGAATCTTTCTGTATCTCTTGTTAAAAGTTCTGCTCTTTTATATCCTGCAAAACGGCGGGCCCACACAATGGTAAAAATATTTTTATCCATCAGCTTGCCTGTTTGGTCGGCAACAATTTCAAAAGCCCTTTTCTTTAAATAAGTTTTTCTGTCATCAAAAGCAATATCATTTTTATGCTCTAAATAATGATACAATTGTTTATCCGCCCAGTAGTTCCAGTTTTGTGCATTGGTTATAGCTTTTATTTCGCAAATATCTTTGTACTTGCTCCACATTTTTCTGCTTACTTCGCCATGCAACTGGCTAACACCGTTTGCTAATTTTGCAAATCGTAATGCTGCCAAAGAATGATTGAACTGATCACCTTCCATACCAGTTAGCTTTCTTACATCATCTAATTTCATTCCGCAGAAGTAACTCATTTTTTCGCAAAGATGAATATCGTGTTTTTCGTTACCTGCTTCTTCAGGCGTATGTGTAGTAAACACCATTCTCTTTTTAACTTCTTCGGCACTGCCATATTTTTTATACAAATAAAATGCAGCGCTTATTGCATGTGCTTCGTTTAAATGATATAGCTCCGGATTAAAATTTAATTCATCAATTAATTTTGCTCCGCCTACTCCCAATAAAATAAACTGTGCCACTTTGGTAGCCACATTAGCATCATACAACCGGTGTGTTATAGTTTGAGAAACATAATCATTCTCCGGTAAATCGGTACTTAATAAAAATAGTGGCGCACTTTTAAAAGTTTCAGGATTTAAATAATATGCTTTTACCCAAACCGGGTGCTCATGAATATCTATTTGAAATTTAATGCCGGTATCTTCTAAAAAATTATAAATTTTTTCGTTCCACTGTACCTGCAAAGTTTGATCCTGGTTACGGGCCTGATCGTAATAACCATATTTCCACAAAATGCCAATACCAATTAAATTCTGGCGCAACTCGTATGCACTACGCATGTGTGAGCCGCTTAAAAAACCTAAACCACCACTGTAAATCTTTAATGGCTGGTGTACCGCAAACTCCATGGAGAAGTAAGCAATTTTTTTCTTGTAAGTTTCATCAACGGAATACGGAACAGCGAAATTTTTAAAGCTCATTAGTTTTTCTTTTTTGAGGACGCAATATAAATGGAAATTTCATTAAAACCGAAGGGTTTTAAAAAATACTGTGTAAAATTGACACTTGAGGTTTCCATTTTACAGTTGCCTTTATTCGCTATCTTTTTTTTTACGGTTAAAAACGGGCTTTGTCTATTCCATATCAATACAGCAAACTCGTTTTATTACAGGGTAATTTTGTACAATTACACAATAACAAATATTTATACTTAAAAGAAAATTAAGTAACCCTAAAGATACTTTTTAAGAAGAAAAGAGATATGCACATTTTGCATAAACCTGTTGATAAAAATCAATTAACGAAGCACAAACGTTTGCAGTAATTGTCAAATTATTTTACGTAAAGTGTTAGGAGTTCTTATCCAAAATCAAATCGCTGTAAGAAAGAGCGATATAGTCTTCGGATTTTATATCTAAAAAATCAGCATAAAAATCACATTGTTCCTTAAGTTTTTCAATTCCAATATCGCCGTTTCGGTCAATGGCCTCTACTTCTACAAAAGTACCTAAGCCTTCTACCACATCAAAATGAAACTTAACGTTATCAATAAAATAAATTTTTCTTTTTTTATCAACTACTACTTTAATGCCGTTAACTTTTATTAAAATTTCTTTTAGTGTTATATCCGGATGATGCTGGTACAGTAAAATATCAGATTGCTTTGCCCCGGCTGTATTGATGCGGTCGTAATAAATTAAAGAGTTTTCAATATTACCCTCTCTTAATTTTAACCGGCCTGTGGCTACATTAAAATACGTGTCCGCCTGGTTATCTTCACCAATATATTTTGGATCAAGTGTAAGTAATTTTTTCTCTAGGCCATTAATGTCTTCAGTCTTGGCTTTAAATTCAAAGTTGATTGTTGTCATACTGTTATTTATTTGTCTTCAATTATTGCGGTTACTTCAATTTCAATTAATAAATCATCATTAATTAAACGGCTTACTTCCACCATTGTGGAAACCGGTTTAATATTTTTAAATATTTCGCCATGCGCTTTGCCTACTTCTTCCCATTGCGAAATATCGGTTACAAACATCCTTGTGCGTACCACATCATTTAAAGTGGCACCAGCTTCAGTTAAAGCATTTTCAATTTTTTTAAAAATAAAAACTGTTTGTTTGTAAATATCGCCTTTGCCAATTAATACATCTCCATCCATTGCGGTGGTGCCTGCCACTTCAACCATATTGCCTACACGTATTGCCCTGCTGTAGCCTACAATATCTTCCCATGGCGAGCCTGAACTTATTTTAATCTTCATAAACGGCAGTTAATTTAATCTATAAAATATTTTAAAATGCTAAAGTATCAATTTTTATTTTTAGATTTGTCTAAATTTTATTTTCAGTAAAATGAACTTTACAGTAAGCGAAGAGAATTATATTAAAAGTATTTACCACCTACAGCAGCATGCAGGCATTGTTAATACTAATGCCCTTGCTGCCGAAATGCAGACTAAAGCTGCATCGGTAACAGATATGCTTAAAAAATTATCTGCAAAAAAAATATTGCAATACGAGAAGTATAAAGGATTTAAGCTCACCGATAATGGAAAAAAAGTTGCGCTTACAGTAGTTCGAAAACACCGGCTTTGGGAATATTTTTTAGTAGAGAAATTAGGATTTGAGTGGGACAAAGTGCATGACATTGCAGAGGAACTGGAACACATCAGCAGCAGTGAATTAATTGAAAGGCTGCAACATTTTTTAGGCAACCCATCTTTTGATCCACATGGCGACCCCATACCCGACAGCAATGGAAAAATACCCAAATTAAATCAGCAGAACCTTACAGCATTGACATTAAATAAAAACGCTGTTGTAAGTTCGGTAAGTAACCAATCGCCCCAAATGCTGGAAATGCTTAAGCATTATTCCATTGCTATAGGTACATCAATAAAATTAATAAAGCGTTTTGAATTTGATGGCTCATTAGAAATAAAAGTTTTAAAACAACCTGCCTGCATTATCAGTGAGCAGATAGCAAAAAATATTTTTGTTCATTATGAATAATATAAAACATACCGATACTTCATTAAGCGAAGTGCACGAAACAATTGATACCACTAAAAAGAAAATAGGCTGGAGAAAGATTTTTTCTTTCTTAGGTCCGGCATACCTGGTAAGCGTAGGTTATATGGATCCGGGCAACTGGGCTACCGATCTTGCAGGAGGGAGTAAATTTGGTTACTCATTAGTTTGGGTTTTATTAATGAGCAATTTGATGGCTTTATTATTACAGGGTTTGTCTGCAAGATTAGGCATTGTAAGAAGAAGGGATCTGGCACAGGCTAACAGAGAGGCTTACCCCAAATTAGTAAATTATGCATTGTGGATTTTAGCAGAAATTGCCATAGCAGCAACCGACCTTGCAGAAGTGTTAGGAATGGCGATAGGTTTGCAATTACTTACAGGCCTTCCTTTAATATGGGGCGTTTCGTTAACAGTGCTTGATACATTTCTTTTATTGTACCTGCAAAGATTGGGCATGCGTAAAATGGAAGCTTTTATTATTGCTTTAGTAGCTGTAGTGGCTATCTCTTTTTTAATTGAAATTCTTTTGGCTAAACCTGTTCTTGCAGAAGTTGCAAAAGGTTTTATTCCCACTTTCCCATCGGAAGAAGCTCTTTACATTGCCATAGGAATTATTGGTGCTACTGTAATGCCGCACAATTTATATTTACATTCCGCCCTGGTGCAAACCAGAAAAATTGACCGCACAGACGATGGCATCAGGCAGGCTTTAAAATTTAATCGCATTGACAGTACCATTGCATTAAACATTGCTTTTCTGGTAAATGCTGCAATATTAATTTTGGCCGCAACAGTATTTTTTAAAACAGGTAATTCTAATGTTGCAGAAATAAAAGAAGCTCACCGTTTGTTACCCGGTTTTTTAGGAAACACTGCTCCTATTCTTTTTGCTGTTGCGCTAATTGCAGCCGGGCAAAGCAGCACCGTTACCGGCACCTTAGCAGGGCAAATTATTATGGAAGGGTATTTAAGCCTAAGGATTAATCCTATACTTCGCAGATTAATAACGAGGTTGCTGGCTATAATACCTGCACTTATTGTTATAGCAATTTATGGAGAAAATAATGTGGATGCGTTATTGGTACTAAGCCAGGTTATATTGAGTTTGCAATTAGGCTTTGCCATTATTCCATTAATACATTTTACCAGCGATAAAAAAACAATGGGCATTTTTGTTATCAAACCAATTACAAAAATTGCGGCTTGGCTTATTGCATCGGTACTTATTTTTCTTAATTTAAAAATGCTGGTAAATGAAGCCTCTGGTGTATTTGCAGGAGACAATGTGCTGGCAAAAATTGCTTTATTATTAATTGGTGTAATTTTTTTAGTGCTGTTAGTTTATATCATATTACAGCCATTGATAACAAAAAATAAAGAGAAGCTGTCAATACAAATGCATCCTGGAGTAAACACCCTGCAAAATCTTGCTATTCCTACATTTGCAAAAATAGCAGTGGCATTAGATTATACTGCAAACGATGAAAGATTATTAGCCTATGCCATTGGGCAGGGAAAAGAAAAAAGCACTTATTTGTTATTGCATATTGTTGAAAGCGCTTCTGCAAAATTATTAGGAAAAGACAGTGATGATTTTGAAACGGTAAAGGACAGAGAGCAAATGGAATTATATGTGCGGCAATTAAAAGAAAGAGGCTATGATGCAGAAGGTAAAATAGGCTTTAGAAACAGGGTTAAAGAAATTGCACGAATTGTAAATGAGCATAACGCCGATATGCTGGTAATTGGCGCACATGGTCACACCGGTTTAAAAGATTTTATTTATGGCGAAACGGTTAATGCTGTAAGGCATGAGTTGAAGATACCGGTGCTGGTGGTTAATCTTTAAAAGAGTGAGTTTTTAGAAGAATGGAATTGGGAATTAGGAATTTGGAATTTGGGTTAAGGTTTGAAAAGCATTTAGAAACTGAACTCTCAATATCTATAACAAAGCCAATTTCTTTTCAATCTTATCATTCCAATCTGCCTGAATATTTTTTAATCTGCCATTTCTTGTTTGACCATCATATTCGTTTTGCATCCGCTCTAATTCTTTGCAACTCTCGGTATAAATTTTATCAATTAATGCATCGTAATTATTTCGGGTAAACTTTGCTTCTTTTAATTTTTGGATAAATAAATTGGTAACAATATAGGTTACATCAAAGTGATGCTGCTCATGATTTAGTGCATAATCTGATTGCCCACCGCTTCTTACCCATGAATTTTGTTTATGAAAATAACAATAAACATTAATTGAAATAGTTGTTTTACCGTTCAGATAATGCATACCTGCCGCATATCCAAAGCCCGATGATGTAATAGCAGTGGCATCACTTTGTGAATCTGTTTTACCTTTAAAATTTGACCAGTCTAATTTTTTATTGGCATTATAATAAATGGTATCGCTTTTAGCAGCCGGTTTGTTTTGTGCCCAGTTAACGGTTACAGAAATTTGCGAAAAAACGGGTAAACTTATAAAAAGAAAAAATATAATTGTAAGCTGCTTCATAATATGTTGTATCAATAAAACTCAAATCAACAACATTTATTATTTACCCAGCTGCATGTTAACGATATTTACAATTTCGTTAACAGCAATTAACTCCATGCATTTAAAATGACCTTTGGGGCATTTATCGTAGCCAATTTTACTGCATGGCCTGTACCAAAGTTTATTTATTTCAATTACATCATAATGCTGAGTAGATGATTTGCCGTAATATGGATACATGCCAAAAGCTGGAACAGTATTTCCCCAAACTGAAATAATGGGTTTTTGCAAAGCTGCTGCAATATGCATCAGGCCTGTATCGTGGGTGATAACTAATTTGGCGCCCCGTAAAATATCTGCCGATTCGTTTAAATTAAATTTACCACAGGCATTGTAAATTTTTATTTCGTCAGGAGCAGCAATTATTTTTCCATCTATATAATCATCTTTGTCGCCTAACAATATCACCGGATGTTTTATAGCAGCACACAACTCTTTTAATTTGCGCAGCGGCAATTTTTTTGTAGCCAGTGCTGCGCCAATTACAATAGCAATATAACCCAGTGAGTGAGCCGCAGGTAAATCTTTAATTTTAATTTTATCTTCTTCAGGAATAAAATAATCCAGCCCCAATCCATCATTAACAATTCCCAATGAAGCGACGGTTTCTAAATTTCTATCAACAATATGTTTTTTGGGCAGGGTGTTTATTTTAAAATTGGTGTAGATAAATTTTTCTACATTCAATTTATTAAACGAAAATGCTTTTACATTTTTTAAAAATCTTTTTATACGCAGCGTACGGAGGTTGTGGTGTAAGTCAATAATACAATCGTACTCTTCTGTTTTTAATTCATGCAGCATCAGTTCAAAACTATCACCAAGTGTATGTATTTTATCAATGTAAGGATTGGAAGCTACAATAGTTTTATAAGCCTGTTTGGTAAGGAAATGAATTTCTGCATCGGGCAATTGTTTACGCAGGCAACGGATAACCGGCGTGGTTAAAACTATATCGCCGATGGATGAGAAGCGTATGATGAGAATTTTTTTTGCCACAGATAATTTTTACTATTAAGTCATCAGCTCTTCGCCTTCTGTATAATTAAGATCTTTATGAAAAGTTTCTTCTGTAAAATAAAATGCAATAAAAGTTATGATAAGCACAACTATACCAGTAACAATACCACTTTTTACTAATGACCATTCCCAGTTTTTTTGAAAAAGGCTTAGGAACATAAGATTAATTAAAGGTAAGGCCCCTCTAACCATATTAGGAATTGTTGTTGCGGCTGTTGCCCTGAGATTTGTACCAAATTGCTCTGCACCCATAGTTACAAAAATTGCCCAAAAACCTGTGCTAAAACCTAACAGGCCGCAAATAATATACATCCTTACATCAGAATTATTTACTCTACTAAAGAAAATTATTAAAGAGATAACACAAAGAAAATAAAATAATAATAACGCCTTCTTTCTGCTTTTAAAATATTGACTAACCAATCCAATTAAAATATCGCCAATTGCAATGCCGGTATATGCAAACATTATTGAACGGCCAGAGTCAACGGTTGTACTTCCAAACATTGATTTACCAAACCTGTCACTTTGATTAACCAAAATACCAATCACATACCATGTAGGTAATCCAATTAAAATAGCCAATACATATTTTTTAAACCGTTTTGCATTATTAAAAAACATAAAAAAATTGCCTCGCTGCACATTAGATTCTTTCACCTGTTTAAACATACCCGACTCGGCTACACTAATACGCAGAAAAAGCAGCATTATGCCAAGACCCCCGCCAATTTTATAACAAAGCCTCCAGTCTTCATTAGTATATTGATAGGTAAAATAGGCCGCAACAGCACCAAACAATCCAATACCTGCTACCAGCGAAGTACCAATGCCTCTTTTATTTTTTGGCAAAAGTTCGCTAACCAATGTAATACCAGCACCCAACTCGCCAGCTAAACCAAGGCCTGCAACAAAACGGCACATTGCATACTGATCTACAGTTTGTATAAACCCTGTTATAAAATTTGCTGCAGAATACAAAATGATGGAGCCAAACAAAACTGATAACCTTCCTTTTTTATCTCCCAAAACGCCCCAAATAATTCCACCCAATAACAAACCAATCATTTGCCAGTTGATTATTTTAGTGCTGTCAACCAACAAAGTTGCATCGGTAGCACCAACCGCCATTACACTTGATTTTTTTACAATGGTAAACAACAACAAATCATAGATATCTACAAAGTAACCCAATGCAGCAACAACAACAGCAATGTTAAAAATAGAATGTGATGGTTTACTGGCCTGCATTTTTCTTTTTATCTCTTTTAGATTTTATCATTTTAAAAATAATGGGTAAAGTGGAAACTAATACAATTACAATTACAATTATTTCCAGTTTTTCCTGCAAAATTGGAAAGGCTTTGTTTAAAAAATAGCCAGCGCAAATCATTGTAGTAACCCATGCAATACAACCCAATACATTATAATAAAAATATTTTTTTCTATCCATTTGCACAATGCCTGCAATAATAGGGGCAAACGTTCTGATGAATGGAACAAAGCGGGCAACTACAATTGCAAAACCTCCATTCTTATCGTAAAACTCTTTTGCCTGGTGCAGGTAACGTTGTTTAAAAAGAAAAGTATCCTTTCTGTTATACAATGCAGGGCCGCCTTTTTTTCCAAACCAATAACCAACCATATTGCCTAAAATACCGGCAATGGTAATCAAAACAATTAAAACTAATAAATTCAGCCATTGATTATTTATATCACCTAAACCAAATACATTTAAAAATTGGTGTGCAAGTCCGGGCCCAACTGTACCATCGGGCTGCTTAATTTCGTTTGCATAAATACCGGCAACAAATAATAAAGAATCACCCGGAAGGAAAAATCCGGCAAACAAACCTGTTTCGGCAAATACTACAAATAAAACAAGCCAAAGTCCTCCATTGGCAATATACCATTGGGGTTGTAATAATTGTGTCCATTGAAAGTCGAGAAAAATAAAATCTAACATTTAAATTGTTTTATGTTTTTGTTACGGATGCTCCAATTGTCCTTCCCATTTACTAACTGCGGCTGTTGCCAATGCGTTTCCTAAAACGTTGGTCATTGTTCTGCCCATATCGCAAAATACATCAATCGCTAAAATTAAACCTACCCCTTCCGGCGGTAAACCAAACATAGCACCGGTTGCCAATACCACAACCAGCGAAGCCCTTGGCACACCTGCAATACCTTTACTGGTTACTAAAAAAACCAACAGCATAATTATTTGCTGCCACACATCGCCTGTTATTGATGTTATATTAAATGCCTGTGCAATAAACATACTGGCAAATGTCATGTACATCATACTGCCATCTAAATTAAAAGAATAACCTAAGGGCAAAACAAAACTCACAATTTTATTATTGCATCCAAAGCGTTCCATCTCTTCTACCAGTTTGGGATACACGGCTTCGCTGCTGGCGGTACTAAATGCAATTGACATGGGTGTGCTTATCCTTCGCAGCAAAACCGGTAAACGGTTTTTTAAAAAAAGATACCCTACAAATAATAACAGTGCCCACAAAATGGCAAGGCCCAAATAAAATTCGCCGACATATTTACCAAAGGTTACTAAAATGCCCAGCCCGTTTTTTGCAATTGCAGCAGCCATTGCGCCAAACACACCCAGCGGTGCGATATACATTACATAGGTAACCATTTTAAGTACTACATGCGCCAGCGAATCCAATGCATTTACAATGGGCTCACCTTTTTTACCAATGGCAGTAAGTGCAACACCAAATAAAACGGAGAACACCACCAATTGTAAAATTTCATTGGTTGCCATAGCTTCCACTACACTTCGTGGCACTACATGTTCTACAAATTTTGATAAAGAAAACCCTTTTGATTTTTCCAGTAAATCATTAACCCCGGCCATATCGGTATTGGAAATATCGGCACCAACACCCGGTTTAAAAATATTTACTAAAATTAAACCAAGGCTAAGTGAAATTAAAGATGCAGTAATAAACCACAGCATTGCTTTGCCCCCAACTCTGCCCACCGTTTTCATATCACCTAATTTGGCAATACCTACAACCAATGTTGCAAATACAATTGGTGCAATAATCATTTGCACCATGCGGAGAAAAATAGTGGTGAGGAGTTTTATATTGTCTGAAAAAGTTTTTATTGTGGCACTCCCGTAATTTTCATGCACATAATATCCTACCATAATACCCAATACCATTGCGACAAGAATATATAATGTAAGCCTGCTTTTTTTTGTTGGTTGCTGCGTTATTTCCATTGCATAACATTTAGTTACGCAATATAATATTAAAACCTGTTATCCACCCATTGCTTATAAAAAAGTATAGTTGGTGATGTTTTTAAAAATTTATTGCTTATTTTTCCAATTCATTTTAAACTAAAACCAACTAACGATATGAGTTTATTTGTAAAAAAGCCAATGGCCGCTTTAATGAATGAAGCACAGGAAACCGGTAGCCATACATTAAAAAGAACATTAGGAGCTGGGGGTTTAATTGCATTAGGTATTGGAGCTATCATTGGTGCCGGCTTGTTTTCAATAACCGGTATGGCAGCGGCTAATCATGCCGGGCCCGCAATCACCATTTCATTTGTAGTTGCTGCCTTAGGTTGTCTTTTTGCAGGATTATGTTATGCAGAATTTGCCTCTATGATACCTGTAGCAGGCAGTGCTTACACTTATTCTTATGCAACGATGGGAGAATTTATTGCATGGATAATTGGTTGGGATCTTGTACTGGAGTATGCAGTTGGTGCAGCTACGGTTGGTATTAGCTGGAGCCGTTATCTTGTAAAATTTTTAGAAGGATTTGATATACACCTTCCAGAAAGTTTAACGGTTGGCCCATGGGACGGAGGCATTATAAATTTACCTGCTGTTTTTATTATTGTATTAATGAGTTTACTATTAATGAAAGGCACAAAAGAAAGTGCTATAGTAAATTCAGTTATTGTAGGTTTAAAAATCACAGTAGTTCTTGTATTTATTTTTCTTGGATGGAAATATATTAATAACGACAATTACACACCATACATTCCTGATAATTCAGGCAATTTTGGCAATTTTGGATTCAGTGGTATTATAAGAGCAGCAGCTATTGTTTTCTTTGCTTATATCGGATTTGATGCGGTTAGTACCGCAGCACAGGAAGCAAAAAATCCTAAACGTGATATGCCATGGGGCATTTTAGGTTCTCTTGCAATTTGCACAGTACTCTATATTTTATTTGCCCATGTAATGACTGGTGTAACAAGCTATACAACATTTGCAGGTAAAGATGGTATTGCTCCGGTTGCAATTGCAATCGACCATATGGGAACAACCAATGCCGCAGGCGTTGTAACACCAGATTATCCATGGTTAAACCGAGCTATTGTAGTAGCAATTCTTGCCGGCTATGCCTCAGTAATTCTTGTTATGTTAATGGGACAAAGCCGTGTATTTTTTAGTATGAGTAAAGATGGATTGATACCAAGAATTTTTTCTGCAGTAAATCCAAAAACACAAACTCCTGCCAAGAGTAATTTATTGTTTATGGTTTTTGTAAGCCTTTTTGCAGCGTTTGTGCCTGCAAGAGTTGTTGGCGAAATGACAAGCATTGGTACACTTTTCGCTTTTATTCTTGTATGTATTGGTGTATGGGTAATGAGAAAGAAAATGCCTGAATTACCAAGAGCTTTTAAAACACCACTTGTTCCTTTGGTTCCAATTTTAGGAATATTCGTTTGTTTGTTTATGATGGTTTTTCTGCCGATGGATACATGGATACGTTTATTGGTATGGATGCTTATTGGTATGGATATTTACCTGGTATATGGTGCAAAGCATAGCCATCTTGGTAATGGTACTAACAACAGAAAGGGAATGAAAATTGCCAGATATACTGGTTTGTCACTTTGTCTTTTACTGATTGTTGTAGGCTTTTTACATCAATATTCAGTAGGTTTTGAAACTGACAGAACACTTCTTTACATTTCACTTGCGTTTGCTGTTATTCATTTAGTAGTTTTTGGAAGAAAACTTGGAAGAATTGAATCAACAGATTAGTCTTAATTTATTTATAGAAATTTTTATAACAACGCCCCAAAATTTCGGGGCGTTTTATTTTTTATAATTTTTGCAGCCACAAAAAATATCAATAAAAAAACGGCGCAAAAAATTGCGCCGTTATAAAACTCATTTAATTAAAATTAAAATGGTAAATCATCTGTTGCCGGTACATTATCCGGAGCGGTCCTTACAACTGGCTGCACTGTAGTTGGTGTTGCTGTAGCATGGCTAACGTTGCCGGTATTTGCACCCTGGCTTTCGCTGTTACCACCTAAAAGCTGCACCGTTTGCACCCTCATACGTAAAGTTGCCGCAGCCTGTCCTTCTTTGTTTGTATAAGCATCTGCTTCTGGTGAGCCCTCGGCAAAAACTGTTCTTCCTTTGGTAAGGTATTGCGCTACTGCAGTTTTATCCGTCCAGTAAGCACATTCTACCCAGGTAGTTCTTTCTTTTTGATTGCCCTGTGCATCTTTGTAGCGCTCAGAATGAGCAACACTGAAATTGATTACGCTTTTGCCATTGATTTCTTTAACGATACAATCTTTACCAAGATTGCCGATAACTTGTAATTTGATCATAATTGTGTTTTTTAAATGTTAATCGATGTATCTGTGTTGTATAAAATTATGAATTTAAAAGAAACCGTTATTCCCAAGTTTCAAACATTTTATCCTGCTAAAAAGAAACAATAATTTTGCAGCTTCAAAGCCACATTAATTATTTTGTCACTCCAAACTATTATTTAAATACCCGTTTTTGCCCGGTATTGGTTTATTAATCCCAAATTTTAGGCCTTACTGTTTTAACTGTACGGAGGTAATCGAGTAGCTGGCCGGTATGCACCGCTTCGTGATAAGCAATGCGTAATAAATAATCTCCCAATTTTCGGTGCTGTCCTATTTGCTTACGGGTGATATACACTTCATCCAAATCTTTAATGGTAAAACTGTTTACCATTTTTAAAAATTTTTCCCGGTATGGCTGGGCATTTTTCAATTCATCCTCAATAGAGTTATAGGGGTTGGTTTTTAACGGGCTTTCAAAATCTCCAACATCGCCGCCATGCAAAATAATATGATGATAAATATTTTCCCCCTCCAGCACATGCCTTACCATTTCAATACAATTCATGGCTGTTTCATCGGGTTTCCAAAATAAAAATTCTTCATTAATACTTTTCCATACTTTTATACTGCGGCGACGCACTTCTTCAAAATTCAATATCAGTAATTCTTTTGCATTCATGGCCTGCCTGTTATTTTATTTATTAAAAAAAGAATTGTTCCAGCATTATTTTACCATCTTTTACTTCGTAAACCGCCACTTCATCCATCTTCATTCTTGGCTGGCCTTTAAGTGTTATATCCATACCCATGGTACAGGTAAAAAAATTGCCCGCCACCATTGGTAAAGAAGTATAACCGCCGTGCATTTCTTCCACCATACTGTTAAATTGTTTTCCTTTTTCAAGAATCGCCTCCATACCATCCGCATTTTTTAAAAAAGAATTTTCGGGTTCAATACTTTTTGCATCCTTACTGTATAATTCAGTTTGAATAGTATCGAAAGCACCCTGCTGCGATAATTCATAAAACCTGTCGGCCACCTGTTGTGTTGTCATTTTTTAAAATTTTAAAGGTTATTAATTTTTTTGCAAAATAATCTTCCTCTGCGTTTTAAACTGCAGTTGCATGTAAACAAAAAATTACATTTTTAATTCATCTTCTTCTTTAAGGTACTTACCTGGTCTTGCAAATTATTCACCAGGTTAGCCAAAGCATTTACATCCCAGCGCTGCTGCACCGTTACTTTGCTAATTACAGATTGAGCCATCCATAATTCCACCACATCATCTGCATTTACCTGGTAAGGCTGGTATTGAGGATTATCGCTTACTAAAGTGAGTTTATTTTTTGCCTTATTATTTTTTACTACTCTTTTATATACAATGCCTTCATTGCGGCTAACCACAATGTAGGGCATATTATTTTTTATATCTTCCAGCGAATCTACTTTTTCTCCTACAATAATACTGCCGCTTGGTGTGGGCATCATACTATCACCAATAATTTCGAATGCCCTGTAATTGCCACCACTCAGCATAGGCAAAGTGAAAGTATTTAATTCATCTATAAACTCCGTATCGGCATAACCGGCTAAATAACCTGCTGCTGCTTTTACGGGTACAAAATGAATGATATTTCTATCAGCACTCATCATTTTTTGCTGTCGCCGTTTGGCAAGGTAACTGCTGCCTGTATTGCTTAAATCTTTTAAAAACAATTCATCCAAACTAAGTTTAAACATATCGGCAATAATTTCCAATACATCTAAACGGGGGTCGGCACGTTCTTCTTCGTACGCTCCAATTAACGAACGTTTAATACCGAGTTTGTTAGCAAATTCCTCCTGTGTCCATCCACGGAGTTTGCGTAAGTATTTTAGGTTTTGACCGGCTACTGACATAGTGCAACTAATTTGATTAGTACAAATATACTAACAATTTTAGTTTGAACAAATTTATTTTTTATTTTGCCACGGAGGCACAGAAGCACAGAATATTTTGCTAATGAGATGAGGAGAAAATATGTTTTAGTTATAAAGCATGTTATGTTGTGAAAAATTTTGATGTTTTAATCCAAAATAGTGGAGATTAATTTACGCTTAGATAAAAGATGACTAAAGTTTTACAGTTGAAGAGTGCGACGCCAATGAAGCTCCAAAAGAACAAATGCCGGGCAAAAAAAAATGAAAATAAGTTTAGCAGCAGTTACCTTATTTTTGTAACAAATAAATTTTTATGAATTATTTTTTAATAGCACACAACATTTTAAGATGGGCCGTTTTGTTATTTGGTTTATGGACATTGCTTAATGCCCTAACCGGCGTGTTTAGTAAAAGAAGTTTTACTGCCGGCGATAACAGAACCAATTTATTATTTATGACCTTTTGCGATATTCAATTGCTGATTGGATTGGTTTTATATTTTAATGGCATGTGGTTCGACAGGGTAAAAAGCAGTATGGGTGAAGTAATGAAAAACCCCATGGAACGTTTTTTTGCAGTGGAGCATGCGCTGATGATGATTATTGCATGGCTGCTGGTGCATATTGGCCGCAGCATGGTTAAAAGAAGTGGTATTGATGCACAAAAACATAAACGCAGTTTAATTTATTTTGGCTTAGCCATTGTAATTATTATAGCAATGATACCCTGGCCTTTTAAAGCGGCGGGTATTGCAAGGCAATGGTTCCCTCAATTTTAAATAAAGGAATTTGGAATTGGATACCTGTCTGCCGACAGGCAGGTTTGGAATTAGGATTTTAAATCCACATCAGTAATTATTTTTGCAAGAGAAAAAATATACATTTCAAAATCCGAAATAGTAAATCATAAATCGAAAATTAATTAATGCCAGCAAAACAACAACAACCCGTTATTTTAATTACCAACGATGATGGTATTACTGCGCCGGGTATAAAAAATTTAGTAGAAGCAGTAAAAGGCCTGGGTAAAGTGGTGGTGGTGGCACCCGATAAACCACAAAGCGGTATGGGGCATGCCATAACTATTGGTACACCACTGCGTTTGAATAAAGTAGAAAATATGTTTGGCGAAGTGGAGGCATGGCAAACCAGCGGCACGCCTGTAGATTGTGTTAAACTTGCAGTTGATAAAGTATTGCACCGCAAGCCCGATTTATGCCTCAGCGGCATTAACCATGGTGCCAATCATTCTATAAATGTATTGTACAGCGGCACCATGAGTGCGGCAATGGAAGCGGCTATTGAAAGCATTCCCAGCATTGGTTTTTCTTTATTAGATTATAGTTTTGAAGCCGATTTTTCAGCTGCGAGGGAATATGTTTTTAATATTGCCAAATGGGTACTTAATAATAATAAAGAAAAGCGTTTACTGCTGAATGTTAACATTCCTCAATTACCTGCTGCAAAAATTAAAGGTGTAAAAGTTTGCCGCCAGGCAGATGCTAAATACAAAGAAGATTTTAATGAACGTAAAGATCCTCACGGAAAAAATTATTACTGGCTAACCGGCGAATTTTTAAATTTTGATAAAGGAAAAGACACCGATGTGTGGGCTTTAAAAAATGGTTACGTTAGTGTGGTGCCGGTACAATTCGACCTTACCAATTACACCTTAAAAAAGCAATTAGAAAAAAATAAATTTTTAAAATGATATTTAAAAAAGACAATTTTATTTTTGGATTTGTAATGGGGCTTATTGCACCATTTATTGGTTTTGCCGTTTTTAAATATAAAAAATTGGGGCCGCTTAATTATGGCGAAGCGTTGCAGTATATAATAATGGAACCCGGCCACCGTATGCTTACTATTGCCATTAGCCTTTGTTTGCTGGCCAACGCAATTTTGTTTACTATTTACATTAATTCCAATATTGATAAAACTGCCAAAGGTATTTTTGCTGCTACAATTATTTATGCGTTAACGGCACTGAGTTTAAAAACATTTGGATAGTATTTTATATTTTATTTATTGAACAATGCTTCAACTAAACTTCTCTCCTTTTCCATATTTAAAAACAAGGCGTTTAGTTTTAAGACCATTAACTATTGACGATGCTGACGCTATTGCTGCACTCCGCAGCAACGAAACAGTAAACAAATATCTGGAAAGAGTAAAAACAACTTCTGCTGAAGAAGCCCTGTTGTTTATTGATAAAATAAATAACAGCATCAGCAATAATCAATCTATTTACTGGGTAATTGCTTTAAAAGAAACAAACGAGTTAATTGGCACTATCTGTTACTGGAATATTGTTGCCGAAGATGATATCGCAGAAATTGGCTACGAACTTTTACCCGATTATCATGGTAAAGGCATAATGCAGGAGGCCATTACTGCTGTAATTAATTTTGGATTTGCAGAGATGAAAATTAAAACAATTACTGCCTTTCTATTGGCAACAAATATTGCCTCAATAAAATTATTGGAGAAAAATGATTTTAAAATTGACACTGTTGAAAAATATAAAGAAGAGCATGATGAGGCAATGAAGGGATATGCGGTTTATGTGCTGGCGAGAAATGATGATGTGATAAACTAATACTTTTGCAAGTTGCAATTTGCATGCATTTCCAAAATTTAGTTTTAAAATTCAGGAGGTATCATAATTAATTTACCTGCACAGTATCCGATTTAAATAATGCTTTATTATTGTAGAATTTTAAAATGTATTGACCTTTAACTGGCGTAAAGATGCTTACTGTTGTGTCTTTATAATAAACTGCCTGCGCACAAATAACATCCCCTTTTTTAGCGTTAGTATATGTGCCATTTGCATTTATTTCAAAAGTTCTGTTTGCAGTTTCCTTTATTTCGAAATTTAAAAACCGATAGCATAGATCTGGCGCTGCACATTTTACATTTGAAACAATATGCTGGCCCTGTACCTGATTTGAGGGTGTATTGGTTGATATAATACTAATATCAACAATAACTGTATCAGGCTCGTAAGTAGTTTTCTTGCAACTGCTAAGTACAATAAAAAAAATAAAGAAAAAAAATATTTGTCGCATATATAGATTTATAAAAGATGACAACGGATTTATTAAGACCGTTGCTCCATGCGAAAAATATTTACCCCACCACCGGCAACTCCACATAAAATGTAGAACCTTTACCTGCAATTGTTTGAAACCATATTTCTCCTTTACATTGCTCTACAATTCCTTTGCACATGGCAAGGCCAAGCCCGGTACCGGAAGTTTTGGTAGTAAAGTTGGGTGTAAATATTTTCGACCGCATATCTTCGGCTATGCCCAGTCCGTTATCTTTTACTTTTACTAAAATTTTATTGCCCCGCAATTCTTCTTCCACTTCAATTATGGCAATTTTATCTTCGGGCACAGCCTGTATAGCATTTTGAATAAGGTTGGTAAATAAACGGTTGATATGGGTACGGTCGGCATTAATTAAAACGGGGTGTGGCAATGGTGTACAATCCAACTGCACTTTATCATTTATTGCATACAACTGTGTAACGGTATACAGCACTTCATGCAAATCAAAAACTTCGTTGCGTGGGTTACCAATATTTGCAAACTGGCTAAACTCACCTGCAATTTGATTTAAGTGATCTATTTGTTCTACCAGAGTTTGCGCTACACTTTTAGTAAGGTCTTTTACATTATCACTATCA
Source organism: Ferruginibacter sp. (assembly GCF_031391665.1). Taxonomy (GTDB): domain Bacteria; phylum Bacteroidota; class Bacteroidia; order Chitinophagales; family Chitinophagaceae; genus Ferruginibacter. The sequence continues at coordinate 35,662 of NZ_JANMUN010000171.1, read as the reverse complement.
TTAAGTATTGCTTTTTGCAGGTATTGTAAACTCAGCTTCATGGGTGTAAGTGGGTTTTTTATTTCATGCGCCACCTGCCTTGCCATTTCCCGCCAAGCACCTTCCCTTTCACTTTTTGCAAGAGCATTGGCACTGGCATCTAATTTACCCACCATCTTATTATATTCTTTAACCAGCTCACCAATTTCGTCATTGCGTTTCCAGTCAATCATTTCATTCATCTTACCCAAATTAACTTCTTTCATTTTATTACTGATAAAAGAAAAAGAACGGGTAATACGGTTGGTAATAAACAATGCCACAATACCTGCAATTAAAAATATAAATGCATTAAGGTTAATGATGGTTACTAAAAAGTTAGCGATCTCTAATTTTAATTTGCTTTGCGAAGTAAAATATGGAATGTTAAGATAAGCGTACTCTCTTCCGGCTTCATCAATTACAGGTACATAATTGCTTACAAATTTTAATGTGCCTATTTTTTCTTCTTTAAAATACTGCACTTCTTTTTGTTTATTAAGATGATAGTAAGCAACAGGATCCATCTTTGTACTTACTATACCTTTATTATAGGGCAATGGTAAAGAGGAAACCCTGAGGTTGCCTTCCAGATCGTAAAGGTTTATATCAGCATCATGAATTTCAGAAATTTTTACAATGGTTTGCTCCAGTTCTTTTTTAAACCCTTCGTCGTAAATTTTTATTACATCATCAAACACCGATAACTCAGCAAGCGAAGTACGTACTTCATTTTCCATTACGTTAATAGTACGGCTCAGGCGTTCCCGGTTATTATTCTCGTAACGTTTTATAAAAAATAAAATGGTGGCAATACCTATTACAACAAAAGAAAGGATGCTGATAAAAATTACCGTACCGTGTATCTGGTTGCGGATACTAAGCTGCCACGATGTTTTTAACTGTTCTTTATTTAAACGGGAACGGATGAAAATATTGATAAGCCAGAAAATGGCCGTTACCAGTAAAAATGCACAGAATAAATAAGAGAACAAAGTAATGGCTTCTATTAAAAAATTATCCTGCTTAGCAATAATTACTACGTTGCCGGGACCCGCTTTATACCACAATTCGTCGTAACCATTTTTTGTTTTTATTTCAAACTCTTCTTTAGGCACCTGCTGCTTTACAAGTTTAGTGGCAAATGCATAATCGTTATGATTGCTTATTAACTGCAAATTATTATACACTGCAAATGCATAAACAGATGAGTTTTCAATAGCATAGGCATTGCCACGGGAAAACAATTCGGGATATAACGCATCGGATTTATATTTTTTTGATCTTGCCAGAATAAATACATAACCCAATGTTTTACCGCCGGTATCAATTACATTTTTGCGGCTGATATAAGTATAGCGATCGTAAGATTCATCGTAATAATATAAATCAGCGATATTGGTTGGCCTGCCCTGTGTATTTAAAATAGTGTTCAACTCATTAAAGCCAGATGAATCTATATTAAATAATGGTTTTTCATTGGCATCAAAAGAATAAATTTTAGTTTCGTATTTATTATTGTAGCTGGAAAAATTTCCACTAACTAAACTGTCTTTAAATATTTGGTTGGTGGAATCATTTTTAAGCCGGTAAAAATTACTTGCCAGCACTTCGTTTCTAAAACTGGTAAGCAGGGTATTCATCAGCGTTTCGCTTGCAGGATCGGCCTTGGTAGAAAGTGTTTCGGCGTAATGCTTGCGGTTACGCAGTTCTTTAATATTATTTTCATGTACAATTACAGCCATTATAGACAATGAAAAAAAGAATAACCAAAAAACCAACTTAGATGAAGAAAGGCCTGTAGTTAAAAAAGCGAGATAATTACTGCTGAGTAAAATTAAAAATAATAATAACCATATGAGAAGGTACAACTCAAAAGTAACAATGGCAATGTTAAAGCCAATGGTTAAAAAAGTTAACCCTGCAACGGCAACAACAATATAAAGAGCAATAAAATTTTGGGGAAACATTGGCCGAAGCAGGTACATTAAAATTTGCCCCAGCACAAAATAGCCAATGGCAGTACAGCATAGCACCACAAAACCAATGATGCTGTAAATATTAAGTGTAAAAAAATTAATTACATCAAATGAAATTTGCGAATCGGCTACCATACTGCGTATGATATGGCCACAAACATAGGTGGCCGTAATTAAAACTATAGCTACAATTGCCAGCAACAACCATTTTACCACATGAAACCTAAGCGCAATGGTGTAATTTTTTTCCTGCAGTTGCTGGCGGATAAATAAAATTATCCATACAAATAATAGTGCATTAATTAGCAGATCCCCTAACGAACGAAGCACAAAACTGGAACCATACACCGAAGGGTCAAACAATTCGAACTGCCGGAAATTTAACGGCAGCGGAAAATAATAACTTACAATACGTAACCCAACAACAAGTACAATTAAAAATAAAGAAGCCTTCCACAAACGGCTGTTCATTGAAATATACACCGCACAAAAATGAATAAACAGCAGTATAAAGAATGTTCCTAAAATACGCAGCCAAACAGAAATGATATTATTTTTAGGGACAATAGTGCCCGGTTTTTTTAAAAGATAAAATAACTGATTACCATTTAAAGATTGTACCGATACTGCACCTGAATCAAGAGAGATGTCGTAATTATTTTCTATTTCTTCGCCAATGGCAAAAGTATTTTTAAGGTATTCGTTAGTTATTACATAATTCCACTTTACCGGTATTAAAGCAACCACCAGACCCTGCCCTATATTTACTTTGTGCCATACATAATAACCGTTGGGCAAAAGCACAAAGCCGGAACTGTCGGCGCTGTACAATAATGCATCGCCTGGTTGTACTGCCTGTGTGTTCCAAAAAAGTGCTTCGTACTGTGCTGCATCAGTTAGTTGGTACAGGTAAAAAAAATATTTTTTTTGGGTAAAGGCCTCTAAAAAAGTTTCATCGTAATTTTTTACAGAAAGTTTAGTAAGCAGTACGGTATCGTTACTGAGTTTTTTAAAATCATTTTCCTGCTGGTGAATATAAGTTTCAATTTTTTTTTGCACCGAATTAACAGAAGAATTATCGCTCCAGTAATTATCAATAATAAAAGATATAGTAATTAACCAGGCTGCAATTACCAGCAGGTAACTGTTCTTGTATAAAAATTGCCAAATGGTTTTAAATTTTTGCAGAAAAATGGGTTGGTTTATTAGTTAATTAGTTTATTGGTTTACTGGTTGATTAGCATTTAATTTGCACAACCAAATCTTACTCACGGCTCACGGCTGCTCATTCATTTTTTTTTATCCTGTTCCAAATCGCATCCATTTCCTCCAAACTCATATCGTGTAACTGCTTACCATCTTTTAACGCTTCAGCTTCCATTTTAGTAAAACGGCTGATGAATTTTTTATTGGTGCGTTCCAAAGCATTTTCAGCATCTACCTGCAAAAACCTTGCAAAGTTTACTAAAGAGAAAAAAACATCGCCTAATTCGTCTTCTACTGACAACTGACGACTGACAACTGACGACAGGTTATTGCTCACTGCCTCTTGTAAATTGCCAATGGCCTCCTGCAATTCCCCTATTTCCTCTTCTACCTTTTCCCAAACCTGCTCTTTATTATCCCACTCAAAACCCACCTGTTTTGCTTTTTCCTGCAGGCGCATAGCTTTTACCATCGATGGTAAAGCTTTAGGCACACCGCCGAGCACCGAAGTTTTACCTTCCTTTAATTTTAACTTTTCCCAGTTTCTTTTTACTTCTTCGTCATCTGCTACTTTTACGTCTCCGTAAATATGCGGATGCCGGTGAATTAATTTTTCGCAAACTCCATTTATAACTTCATCCAAAGTAAACTCATTTTTCTCGGCTCCAATTTTTGCATAGAAAACAATATGGAGTAACAGATCTCCCAATTCTTCTTTAATACTTTTATAATCGTTGGCCGAAATGGCGTCTGCCAGTTCATAAGTTTCTTCAATGGTTAACTGGCGCAGGGTTTCGATAGTTTGCTTTTTATCCCAGGGACACTTCTCCCTCAGTTCATCCATTATTGTTACTAACCTTAAAAAACTTTCGCCTGCTGTGTTCATGAAAAATTATATTTTAAAAAGCGATAAAAAAGTAAATGCTGTAAAAAGAATAATTGCAATGATAAGGTTTGCAAATTGAAGAATAAAAAATTTTAAAATCGTTTTACCTCTTCCCTGCTGATAAAAATTCCGCATGGCTTTATAATTGTAAAAAAATACCAGTATAATTAATATGCCCGACAGGTATTGTAACCAGTTTGCACCCGTTGCTTCGGCAATTTTATTTATACCAAAAATTACCAGTAATGCAATAAATACAAATACAAAAAGATGTATAGTAAATATGGCATGGTTTACATAATAATATTTACGGTGCCTCGAATATAAAATTTTAAGAAAAAATGCAAAAAGCGGCAATGTAATAAAAAGTATTTGTGGAATGGAATGAAGCAAATTATTTATCACTGCTGCCACAGCTGCTTTAGGCTGCCCACTGTATTTTTCATTTATCTCAATTTGTTTGTACACCAGTTGCCGCTCCACCCAATTATGGTCTTTGCCATGCGCCAATGCACTGTCATATTCCTTACGGGTTTTAAATTTTGATGGAGTCATTTTAAATGTAGCGGCAGCAATTGCAGCACTATCCAGGTATTTTAAATACTGCTGCCTGTTGTAAGCAAATTTTAAATCAGGGTCGTTAATAACAAGTGTATCAACAAATTTTTTATACTTTATCGAATCCATTGTTCTTATTTCCGAAACAGGAACCTTATTTACATCACCGGTTATTGTAATTGCTTTAGAAGCATCGAATTTGTACAACGAAAAGAAGATTAAAAAAAATAATGCAGAGGTAAATACATAAAAACGTATTGGGTTTAAATAGCTTGCACGCCTTCCCACCATATATTCTCTTGGTAAAAACCCGGGCTTGGTAATTAATAATTTTAACGAACTGAAAAATTTGCCATCAAAATGAGTAATATCCTGAAAAAAATGTGAAATTAAATGCCCTGCCGTTTCTTTGGGTTCAATATTTTCCTGGCCACATATATGGCAATATGTACCATAAACCTGTGCATTACAGTTTAAACAATTTTTTTCTTTTCGCTCTTTAAGATGGCTCAAAGCATGATAATTTTGTTAAAAATAATAAAGTTTGGCTTAAGTCTGTTTTTGGTATCGTTTGAGTTAATAAAAGAAAGTTTACTTTTGGCAGCAAATAAATTACCTATGATAAAAAGAGTTTTTGTAACAGTATTAATTGTAGCAGCATCGGTGGGTTTAAAAGCCCAGTATTATTATAATGATATCGTTAATAACAAAGCTGTGCTCGCTGAGCTAGCCATGCTAAAAGAGAAAAAGATAAAAGGGGTTAAGGTCTTGTCTCTGGAATCAAACGGCGGGGAGACTGAAGGCTTTACCTGCCAGAAAAAAATAAACAGGGATTTTACAGAAGTGGAGATCTATACCGAAACAAATGAATCCTATCCCAACACTTTCATTTCCTCTTTTAACAAAGCAGGACTGTTGCAAAGGACCATTGATTCATCCGAATCGGGAGCCACTACAATTGATTACCGCTATGATGGATCAGGAAGGCTGGTGTCCATCATTTCTTCCAAGCATTTTTCTGATGATGATGCCGGTTTTTCCAATGAGCAACACCTGTATCAATATAATAGCACCGGCATCCTGGAGCAAATGAGACTTGTTAAGAATAACCGGGACAGTACCCTGTACGTTTTCGAAGCTGATGAAGCCGGTAATATCATTATCGAAAAGAATGCAAAGACAGGTGAACTTTATTATTATTATTATGATCTGAAGAACCGACTCACCGAAGTTGTTCATAGTTATAACTTTCAGAAAAAACTTTTTTCAGAACTTACTTTCGAATATAATCCCGAAGGCCAGGTTACCAAAATGGTGACATCAGAAAAGGAAGGTGCTTACTTTTTTACCTGGCGCTATAACTATGAAGATGGCATACGCAGGAATGAAAGATGTTACTCCAAAGAAGGACGTTTGATGGGCACTATTGAGTATGAGTATAAGTAGTGCTGTCCTTGCATTTACAAGTTTTATTCTTTGTATTTTATCCTCTTCTATTAATCCTGTTACCCTGAGGTTGACTGGGTTGACTGTTACCTGGTCTTGCATTATTACGTTCGGCTCTTCCACTTCCTCCTCCACCAAATTTTCTTGTAAAATAAGAAAGTGTTATCATGAAATATTGCTGTAAGCCATTGCTAACACTGCTGGTTACCCCATCAGGATTGGCGAAGTAACTTATGTTTCTAAATTGTTTTAAAATATCTGTTGCCGTAAATTTCAATTCGGCCTGTTTGCTTTTTAAAAAACGGTAAGAGGCATTACCATTCCAGATGGTTATAGGTTTTACAATGCCGTTATTTTTAGAGTAAGTAAGATTACTGGAAATGCTGGCATCTTTATTTATGTTTACTGTAACATTAAATTCGCCTGACAAAGTACGGGTATTAAAGCGGCTGTTTCTATACCCGGTTTGCCTGCTGTTGTTTACACCTGTGTTGGCACCTACACCCGTAATCAAAATGGTTTTATAATAATAATTAAAACGCAGGCTCTGTGTAAAGTTGGTAGTATTGATTATGGTGTATATGTTATCGATATAACTGGGCGTCATTCCCATACTAACGTTTCCGTTATACTGTACCTGCACCTGGTTGCCTTTTATTTTTCTGCTGAAAGAAGTATTGTAACCAATATTTGAATTATAGCGCCTGTTTCCATTGATAGTGTATCGCACCTGCTTGCCGTTTAAATATGCAGAGTCGAGCCCATTTATATCCTTAGTGGTATCACGAAGATTTAAGGTACTGTCTGCAAATGGATTTAAAACATTGCTGAAACTTCCGTTAATATTTACAGAGAACTGAGAAGGTTTTTTAGGGCTGATAGTTGAAAAACTGAGATTAGCATTAAGGTTATGGCTCTTGCTGTTAACCAGGTTAAGCCCGCCTTTATACAAAGAGTAAAGATTTATGCTATCCACAACCGGCGCAATTTGATTGATGGATGGATAGCCATATCCGTTTTCATAATTCAGGTTTCCGTTTATGCGGTAGCCATCCGTAACCTGGCGGGAGTAATTAGCACCGGCATTAAAACGCAAAAACGAAAAGCTGCGGTTAATATTCCTGTTGGTACGGGAAGAAATGTTTTCTTCTTCGATAAATTGTTTGTTTACAGTAGTACGAAAACCGTAAAATCTTGACTTTCGGGAAGACCATTTATTAAAATTTTTATTTAAAGCCAGCGAAGGCACGTATTGAAAAGTAGAAATCGTTTCGTTGTAGGTAAGATAGTTGTTACTCTTTTCTTTTTGAGTGGCATCTATGTCAAATACTTTATTAACCTCTTCATTCTTCTGGTAATTGATATTATGGCTGGTGGAAATATCTATACCAAAAAGATTAAACCTGCCCAGCAGTAAACGCTTCAATCCATTATAGCTGAGTGTACTGTTAAAACTGGTATTGCCCGTTTGTTTAATTGAGTGCCTTTTAATTGTAGTGTTTTGTGTACCGGTAGCATTATAAAAATTATAGACAGTGTTTTCATTTCTGTCCGAAGTATTTTCGCTACGGGAAAAAGATGCATTGGCATCAATGGCTTTAAGTGGATTCTCCGAATCGAAATTAGTATAATTGACAGTGGCATTAAACGACTTAGAATCTGCATTGGTTTGTGAGTTGCCGTTGCGGTCGCTTACAGCAATACCCTGCCTTGTATTAATAACAGAGCCACTGTTATTTTCAGAAAAAGAATTACCTGTTCTACCCGTGGCGTTTACGCTGAAACGTTTGTTATAGTCCAGGCTTTTATTATAATTTAAACGTATTGAATGTTGCTGGCTCTGGCTGTTACTTTCAGCAAATGAATTAATGATCTGGTCACCATCTTTCAAATACCGCTCCTGATAGGTTTGTGAGTTGGCGTTACCCAAATTATTATCATAATCATAGCCGCCGGTTATCCTGTTGGCCCTGCGCTCATTATCGTTTTGCGAAAAGGAATGTGTGAATTGAATACCCGGCGATATTACCCTGTTAACACCATTGCGGCCAAAGTTGCTGCGGTTACGGTAGGTAGCAAAATTATTTCTAAAAGTGCTTTCCCGTTGTATATCGTTCAGGCCGGCAATTTCTGCATTAATATTGTTTGTTCCGCCTCCCACTGCTAAAGTGGATTGTTTATTATAAAATTGCAGTGCAATATCTGCTGTATATCTTTTATCAGTTCCATATCCTGCGCCATACTTTCCAAAATAGCCATTCTTTTTATCTGCCTTTAATTTAATATCCATTGTAAGCAGCGAATCTTTCGGCGCCTGCCCATCTGTAATTTGTGAGCGGCTGGCTTCAGTGCTCATGTCCACTTCATTGTACAACTGAATTTTATCAATGATATTTTTAGGCAGGTTTTGTGTGGCAATACGATGATCGCTGTTGCCTAAAAATGGCTTGCCGTCCACCAGTACTTTTGGGATGGTTTTTCCATTCATAGTTATAGAACCATCGGCCCAAATTACAATGCCGGGCACTTTATTCAACAGATCTTCTGCTACTGCATCGTTGGCCATTTTAAATGCTGCCGGATTTATTTCAAGCGTATCTCCATTCATACGTATGGGGGCAATAGAGGTTACCACTACTTCGTCGCTGCTTTTGATCTGCATAAAAATTGTGTCCATCTTTTTTACTGCAACATCCATTGTAAAAACCGTCCTGAATTCCTGATACCCAGCAAAGGATGCAGCCAGCACATATTTTCCCTGCATGGGTAAACCTGTTATTTCGTAGCGGCCAGCCTTATCCGTTATTTTAAACTGTACAACTGTTGAGTCGGGTTTATACACAATAACCGTTGCCGATTCCATTGTAGTACCGGTAACAGTATCTTTTATAATGCCGGCTATACGCCCCGTGCCCGGTTGCGCCTGCACAACTGTACAAATTGCAAAAAATATAAACAGTGTCAGGGTGATGTATTTCATTAATTAGTTTCTATAGTTGAAATTGATGAATACCGGGTTACTATCGGCCGTGGCTGTTTTTAAATAACCCTCCAGCAAAGGGGGATATTTGATGTTATCCTTTTTATGTTCTTCAAATATTTTTAAGGCATCTTCGGCTGATATCTTAGCGTATATAAGTGACCCGTCATTAAAACTCAGGTTTTTACATAGAGGTAAATAATAAGTGAGGCTGTCAGCATTTATTTTATCGTAGTTATAAAATATTTTAGTCTTTGTATCATATACAAACTGCTGCTGTTCAAACAGCATACTTTGCATGGTAAAATTTATATAACGGGGCGAAAGATTATACACATAAAATTGCTTCACCAGTTTTCTGTTCTGCCTTACATAATTGTCCTTTTCTGTTTTATTCTGAAATTCTTTTGCAAAAAAATCAGCAGGAATAGCCCTGTCCAGCGGTAATACAAAATCGTAAACTTTATATAAACTGTCTTTTTGTAAAGTATAAATGGTATAATCATACGGATGCGTTACCCATCTTTCATCAGCTTTAGCAGCAGGAGCAATGAAAACGGTTGCACCGTCGAAAATATAACGGCTGTCGTTTTTCTTATCATACTTAAAATATTGTTTAAGTAATGAATCTCCCAAATATATCTTTAGTTCGTAGTCTTCTTTTTTTGTAAAGTTTTTATCCACAGTTACCTTGTTTACAAAATGCATCCCGTTGATATAGGGCACGGGATTGAGTATATCTGAATGGACAATTTTTTGTTTATGTACAGAAAAGTTGAGGGTGTCTGTTAGATCAATAAAATATTTGCGGTAGTATTTAAGATTTTTTGGATTTTGATAATCCTCCAGTATTTGTGCATTGTCTTTGTTGGTTAAACGATACGTTTTATTTTGGCTTACCATTTCCAAACCGTCTTTTTCTTCATTATAGGTTAGCCGGCCAAAATCCAGTTTGTTACCAAACTTTTTTATAAAGCGGCCGTTCTTATTAAACACCAATATTTTTTTTGCACTGTAATCGCATACCACAAAGAATTTTTTGGTGGCAATGATCCGGCTGAATTTGTCAAACTTACTTTCAGAAGTGGTTTCAAAAACAACAATCCCATTACAGGTAACAAAATCTGATTGCTTGCCCCCGGAAGTAAACTTAGGCTCAAAGTAAATTTTCTCCTGTGCAATACACTTAAGAGAACAGAAAAAGCTGGTGCAGAAAAATAATAAAGCGGGCATTAGTTTAGGTAACATACAGAATATTTATACATGCGCCAATTAGACGACATTAATGTCTAATTACCGTCGCAAAATACCTGAATGTTTTATCAGTAAAACATTAAATGTTATAAACGGCTATTATTTAAAGCAAACAATATGAAAGGTCTTATTGAGTATGAGTATAAATAATTAGTGGAGGGTTGTGGTTTTTTAAAGCCTTATAAGTTTACTGTATTCCATTTATTTTTAAATATCAGTTACAGCTGATCCGCATTTCTGCTAAAAGCAATTGCGCTTTTTTACCAAGCGCCATTCCTGGTTGGCTGGCATATTCAGTATCTAATGCACGCATTTGCTGCTGCAATACCGTAAGCCTTGCAAGCCTGGAGGAGTTGCAGGCTAACTTTTGCTGAGCACTTTCAGATGCGCCACGGTTAAGCGCTTCCTGAGCTTCGCAAATATTTAATTCTGCCTCAAGTATACCAACATAAACTGATGTTAGTGGATCCATCATACCTGCATAAGCTTTTTGTGTTACGGAATCCTGAAAAGTATTGCCATGTGTTGAATTAGTAAGATTTTCTTCCTGCCTGTTTAATTCCTCTCTTTCAAAATTTACAATTGCCATGCGTTGCGATTGACAGGTACGTGCCCTTTGTGCACTTGCTGCATGACGCTCCACACGTGCTCTCTCTTTGTCTAATTCCAGTCTTCGCTTAATAATAAATTCGTCTTCTTCTATTTTGTAGTCGGTAGCATTAAAGCAGGCCATGGCCTGATCAATATTTTTTATAGTGCTCCTGTTACGTCCTGCCTGCATTTCCATTATCATAAATACACCTTCTTCGCATCTTACCACGCCTACACCAAATCCGCCAAAAAATTTTTGAATGTGTAATTTTTCCGGATACCTGTCGCCATAAATATACCATACCGTGGGTTGGTCGGGTAATTTATATGCCATAGCATTGGCCTTACCATCGCAAAATAGTTTACGTACATTTTTTCTTTCAATTGGCGCTACAGTAAGTGCATCTGTAAGCTGGTATTTGTGCGAATTGGTATTACCTGTAGATACCCAATGCTCCTGCACACCCTGCTTATTTTTCCGGTTAAAATAACGATAAGCATTGCCCTTGTAGCCAAATACCATAAATGAAAAATCAGGCAATTCAGGCATAATTAAAGTAATGGGCTCGCTGCCATCAACTTTACCAGCTTCAAAACCAATATATCCATCTGTTGTGTTAAGAAACACACCCTGCTGAACGGTGCCGCCATACACCATTTCCACATGAAGGGTCATATCAAAACAAAAACGTTGCCGGTTGGGCAACAAAGTCATTGGTACTGCGCCAGGCCTCAGTATGGGTGCAGAAATCATCCTGGTTCTTATTCCGCTCCAGCTTACGGTATCCGGCTCTGGTGGTTGTGCAGTTATGCTGTTTATCATCAGCAAAAAAAAGAATAAAAATATTATTTGAAATTTTTTCATTGCGGTTTAAATTATTTTTTAATAAGAATTCAGAGTTTTACAAATTCTACTCTCCGGTTTTTTGCCTTGCCTTGTGCCGATGTATTTTCAGCTACAGGTTGCACTGCACCTTTACCGTCTGTTTGTATTCTGGCATCATCAATACTGTAGTTAGTAATTAAATACTGCTTTACCGCCGCTGCTCTTTTTTTGGAGAGCGTAATATTTGTTGCTGCATTACCATCAATATCAGTATGGCCGATAATTTTTATTTTAAGCGATGCATTTCCTTTCATTGCATCGCCAAACTGGTTAACAATGCTGTACGATTCTTTTTTAATTACATCGCTGTTTACATCAAATAAAATATCATTGGTAACTGCTTTACCTTCTTCCATTAACTGTTTAATCAATAAACTCCTGGCATCTGTTTCGGCTGAGGCAATGCGGACATTACTAACGAATACGCCAAGCTCCGATGCCGGTATGATATACATATTGCAGAGATAAAAATTATTCCTCAGTTCGGGTGTTAATGCACGGGGCAGGTCGATTAGTTTTAATTTATCAAGGTATACCCTTACCCTTGTTTTATTTATTGCCATGCTGATATGCAGTACCCTGTTTGCATAAGATGGTAATGCAAAATCATTTTTATTACCGATAACATCTTTTAAACCATACTCTACTGTTTTTCCATTATTTTCATTGTACCTGCTGATGCTTACAAAAAATTTATCTTTATAAAAAAGATCTTCCTTTAAAATATCTTTTACCGGTGTAAGGCCAAACTGTATGTATGGCGTGGATCTTTCGGGCTGTGCCTGAAGAAATAAATCAAATTCAATGGTACAATTTTCCGGAAGCTGTTTATCAAGCAGCGGATTAACAATAGTATTATGAACAATTTCGAACCACTTCCCTTCTACTCCATCAATAGTTACAATTTTTCCACTGCCGTTAGTATTCCATTTTGCAGGAAAATCTGCAAGGGCATCCTGCTTAAAATCATCATAAAAAATTATGTTGTTGCCGGGCACAAAATCTGAAAAAGTATTTACCTGGGCCACGCCGTTTGATGGGTTGGTTGCAGGAATTACAGTAACATTTTTACTTTCTGAATTGTTATCTGCCGGCACAGTTTCTTCAGCAGTCTTTTTTGTTTTCTTCGGTTTCTTTTTAAACAGGCTGTCAATTGCCTGTTCTGTTTTATCAAAGCCTTTGTCAATTGCCCGGTCAGTTTTATTGTTTGCCCTTTGGTTGGCTTTACCCTTTACCCTGTCCAAAACATTTTGAGCGGTAATATTTGAAATTAAAAAACTTGCTAACAGATAAAGTGATATTTTTTTCATACAACAGATTTATGGTAAGTGAATTTTTACATTACAGGTAACAACAGCATTTTTTATACTGAAATGTTTTTCGATAAATAAAAAGAGATAGTGTAAAATTGGAGAATTAAGCAATACCGGTCAATTACACATTTGGGTGATATTGACTCTACGGAGCAATGCTGTTTTTGTAGAGATTTAATATGACAATAAGATGAACTGTCTCCTAAATTTTTTAAGCGTAAAATTTTTATTTAGAATAAAATAACGGGGAAGATAATTTTAAAAATGATGTATAAAAAATAGAAATCGTATTTTTTTACACTTCTATCTCGCCTTTCATGTAGTAAACACAGTTGCCACTCATGGTAACTCTATCTGCATTTAATTGTTCACACCAAATTTCGCCACCACGTTTGCTTAATTGCAGTGCATGCATTTTGTTTTTGGATAATTTTTCACTCCAGAAAGGAATGAGCTGGGAGTGTGCAGAACCTGTTACAGGGTCTTCATCAACACCTGCGCCAGGTGCAAAAAACCGGGATACAAAATCAACACGGTCTGACGTCCCGTCTGACCGTGTACTGCCTGGTGCCGTAATGATCATTTTATCAATATGCTTTTTCATTAAAGAGAAATCGGGCACACAATTTTTAACGGCGGCTTCATTTAATAATTCAACTAAGAAATCTCTGTGCTGGTAAACACCCACAATTTCCACGTCGCCTAATATCTTAGCTAAATCATTAGGATAAATATCTAAGCGTTCGGGTTTCCAACTGGGAAAATCCAGTGTTATTAAACCGCCATTTCTTTTAACTTTTAATATCCCGCTTTTACTGCTGAATTTAATTTCTTCTTTTTTAAAATCTAACAGCTCAAACAATACATACGCACTTGCCAGTGTTGCATGGCCGCATAAATTAATTTCTACCTCTGGTGTAAACCATCTTATTTCATAATCGGCACCGGCATTTAAAGCAGGCACAAAAAATACAGTTTCACTAAGATTATTTTCTAATGCAATTTTTTGCATCAAATCTATATCCACCCATTTTTGTAATGGAATAACAGCGGCGGGGTTGCCACCAAAAAGTTTATTGGTGAAAGCGTCAATTTGGTAGAGGGTGAGTTGCATAAGAAGTAAAAACCAGTTTTCAGTTTATAAAAAAATTATTCCGCCATCATATCCTTCACGACCGCAACCACATCTTCTGCATTTGGTTTGCTGAAATAATCACCATCGCTGCCATAACTGGGGCGGTGAGCCTTGCCCGTAATTGTTCTGGGTGCAGTATCTAAATGGCGGTAACCTTTTTGTTCTTCCATTACTTTATTAAACATGTATGCTGCGGCACCGCCGGGTACATCTTCATCAATAAAAATAATGCGGCTTGTTTTTTTAAGTGACTCAACTATGGTGTGATTAATATCAAAAGGCAATAAAGTTTGTACATCTATTACTTCGCAACTTATATTTAGTTTTTCCAGGCGGTCTGCTGCATCCATTGCAATACGCAATGTAGAGCCATAACTTACAAGCGTTATATCTTCACCTTCCTTAATAATTTCAGGAATACCTAACGGCACGGCATAGGCTAATAAATTAGAGGGCATTTTTTCTTTAAGGCGGTAACCGTTTAAACATTCAATCATTAAAGCCGGATCGTTGCCCTGCAGCAGAGTATTATACATACCAACTGCCTGCACCATATTGCGTGGCACACAAATGTACATACCACGTAAGGCATTAATCAGCATCCCCATGGGTGAACCGCTATGCCAAATCCCTTCTAACCTATGCCCTCTTGTGCGTACAATAAGCGGACAACTTTGCTGACCTACCGTTCTAAAATGTGTGGTGCTTAAATCATCGCTTAACGGTTGCAGGCCGTACAATAAATAATCAAGGTATTGTATTTCGGCAATGGGCCTTAAGCCTCTTAAGGCTAAACCAATCCCCTGCCCCATTATGGTAAGTTCTCTAATACCGGTATCAAAAATTCTTTCTTCGCCGTACTTTACCTGTAAGCCACTGAAGCCCTGGTTTACATCTCCAATATATCCTACATCTTCGCCAAAGGCCACCACTTTTTTATTACTTGCAAAAAGTTCATCAAAATATTTATTCAATACTTCGTATCCGTTTACAGTTTTTGCATCATCATCATACCATGCTTTTATTGGTGCAACTTTTAAAGCCGATTTTGGGCCCTGGTTGTACAGAAAAGTATTGTACAATCCTGCATTAAGATCTTTTAACTCCTGGTAATAATTTTTAATTGCTCCTGTTTTTTCATCATCAATAAAGTCAATTGATTTTGATAAAGCTTTTAAAACATCACGGCGCATGGGCTCCCTGTTAATGGTTAATTCATTAATGATGTTTTTCAGGTCGGTATTATTATTACCTGTTTGATTAAGTAGTTCAATTGTTTTGTTTACCTGTTCCTTTATTGGAGAAATGTATTTTTCCCATGCAGTTTGTTTACCGGCTTTTACATATTCTTTTGCTTCGTCCTGTATGGCGCTAAGCTCCTCTATTGTGGCTAAAGTGTTTTCCACAATCCATTCTTTCATTTGCTTAATGCAATCCCATTCTTTTTCCCACTCTAATCTTTCAGGAGTTTTATACCGTTCGTGGCTGCCCGATGTGGAGTGGCCCTGCGGTTGTGTAATTTCTTCTACATGAAATAATGCAGGCGTATGTGTTTCTCTTATTCTTTGCAATGCAGGCTCCAGCACTTCGCACATACCGGCGTAATCCCATCCTTTTAAATTATAAATATCAATACCATTGGTGCCTTCGGTTTTTTGCATACCCGAAAGTGCCTCAGATATAGAAGCTTTTGTAGTTTGATATTTTTTAGGAACAGAAATACCGTACCCATCATCCCAAACAAATACAGCTAAAGGGATTTGCAATACGCCTGCTGCATTTATGGTTTCCCAAAAATGTCCTTCGCTGGTAGATGCATCGCCAATGGTGCAAAAACAAATTTCGTTTCCGTTATTACTGAGATTTTTAAATTCTTGTAACCCCTCTGTTTTTCTAAACAATTTTGAAGCAAGCGCTAAACCCAAAGCCCTGGGCATTTGGCTGGCAGTTGGTGCCATATCGCTGCTGGTATTTTTTTGATTGGCAAGATTTAACCACTCCCCGTTTTCATCTACATTCTTTGTTACAAAATGTGCGTTCATTTGTCTGCCTGCGCTAAACGGGTCATTTTCTAAATACGGATCGGAATACAGTTGTGCAAAATATTGTTCTACATTAGTTATACCACTTGCCAGCATAAACGTTTGGTCACGGTAATATCCCGAGCGAAAATCACCGGGCTTAAAAAATTTTGCAGCGGCTACCTGCGCCACTTCTTTTCCATCGCCAAAAATGCCAAATTTGGCTTTGCCTGTTAATACTTCTTTACGGCCCAGTAAACTAATTTCCCTGCTCACACATGCAAAGCGGTAGTCTTTTAATACTTCGTTGCGAAAGTTATCGAAACTTAATTTTTCGTCTAAAGCGGTTTCATTAATGGCTGTATTTTGCATATGGATGGTATATGATAAGGCAAAAATATAAATTATAGTGCAGCTTTGTTAATAATCTGCTAACAGGTTAACAATTTACAACCGAATTATCCGTTTTAGTATCTTTGGAATGAAAATTGAAAATAGAATATCATGAAAAAAGTAATTACATTAATCTTAATTTGTTTTTTAGCTGTTGCAGTAAATGCCCAGCAAAATACAACAGCGATTACAGGAGCTCCTGCTACTGTTAAACTTGTTTCCGAAGCAAAACCAGCAGCACCGGTAGTTGAAACATTGGTGGTAAAAGAATCCGAATTTAATTTTGGTAAAATTCCACAAGGCAAGCCAGTTACCCATGTTTTTGAAATCATCAACGGCGGTAAAGATTCGCTTAAAATTGTAAATGTGCAGGCAAGTTGCGGTTGCACTACTCCTGAATGGGAAAAAGATAAAGCCATTGCACCGGGTGCTACTGCTAAAATAACTGTGGGTTATAATGCTGCTGCCGAAGGAGCATTTAATAAACCAGTTACAATTACTTACAACGGTACGGAAAACAAACAATTATTTATTAAAGGAGAAGTTTGGAAAACACCTGCTGCATCTGCGCCAGAAAATAAAAGCTTAAGCGATTTAAAAAATTAAACCACCATAAATCAAACAATAATGAAAAGAATTATTTTATCTCTATCAGCACTGGTAATCACTGCCACTTTATTTGCACAAAAAAAGGTTGCTGATGTTGCCAAATTTGCAAGCGAAACAATTGATTTAGGAAAAGTTAAACAGAGCGTTCCTGCAACTGCTACTTTTACTGTAACTAATATCAGTAACGAACCTTTAATTATCGAACAGGCAACTCCTGGTTGCGGCTGTACAATTGGCGATTATACTAAAGAACCAATAGCACCCGGCAAAACAGGTACTATAACTGCTACTTTTAATGCTGCAGCTTTAAATCACTTCACAAAAAGTTTAACAGTAAAATTTGCTGGTGTTGATGAAGCAAAAAGTATAATAATTACTGGTGATGTTTTATCTGCAGAAGATTACGCTAAACTTAAAGGCGAAACTCCGGCTGCAATGGTAAAATCACAACCTGCTGCTCCAGCTGCAAAAGCAACAACTTCTTTAAGATCTGCGTCGCGTAAAGCACCTGTAAAGGCAAAAAAGCCGACAATAGCAGTAAAAGGCTAAACAAATTCACCTCTTTATAATAAAAAACCTTCTTTTTAGAAGGTTTTTTATTATTTAATATATCTTGAAGAATATTTTTACCAGAACAAACGTTTTGCTACACAAGCGGGTCTTAATTACAACAATGTGTTAAAACGGAACAATTTTTGGTAAATAGAAGTATCTCTGCTTATTAATACTTAATGAAACTACAAACATTCAATACCTCCAATCATTTGAGATTATTTATACTCGCCATATTTATTTTAACCGGTTCATTTGCAATAGCCCAGCCTACTGCAAATTTCTCTGCAAGCCCGGTTAGTGGCTGTGCTCCTTTGGTTGTAACTTTTACAGATATGAGTACCGCTGGCCCCACATCCTGGCAATGGGATTTAGGCAATGGTACTTTATCTACCCAGCAAAACCCCACCACTACTTATTTTAATTCAGGATTATATACTGTTTCACTTACTGCCACTAACGCATCTGGCAGCAATACTTTTACCCGTACTCAATATATTAAGGTAGATGATAAGCCTACTGTTGATTTTAGCGCTTCAAATAGATCAGGCTGTTTTCCTTTAAGGGTAAATTTTACAGATTTATCTGTTGGAGGGTCGGCTGCCATAACGGGCTATGAATGGGATTTTGGAGACGGAGGTTTGTCAACAGCACAAAACCCTTTTCATATTTACACAACTTCTGGAAATTATACTGTTACTTTAAAGGTTACCAATGCCGGAGGCTGCTCAAAGGTTGTAAGCCGGCCAAATTTTATACAGGTATCTCCAGGAGTTATTGTTGATTTTAGTTTTACGGCACCGCAACTTTGCAAGCCTCCAGAAACAATTAATTTTACAAATCTTTCCACAGGCCCCGGAGTATTATCCTACGAATGGCAGTTTGGCGATGGTGGAACTTCAACAGCAGCAAATCCCAGTTATACCTATTTAACCGGGGGCAGTTTTAATGTTACATTAATTACTCAAAGCAGTTCGGGCTGTCTAGATACCTTAATAAAGCCAGCCGCAATAGTTATAAGAGATGTCGTTTCTGATTTTACCGGTCCCACTTCAATTTGCCAGGGAGTTACAGCAACTTTTACAAATACTTCGGCCCCGGTTTCTGCAGGTTCGTCATGGGATTTTGGAGATGCTACTTTTTCCAATGTAACCAACCCAACAAAAATATATACTGCACCGGGAATATATTTTATTAAGTTAGTAAACAATTATGGCAGTTGTGCAGACTCTGTTACCAAACAAATTACAGTTTTAGGTTTACCCATTCCCGATTTTAATGCCGCAGATGTTACTGATTGTAAAGTTCCGTTCACAGTTAATTTTTCCGATTTGTCTATCGGCGCAACGGGATGGAGCTGGAATTTTGGAGACGGTGGAACTTCAACATTACAAAACCCATCTCATACTTATACAGCCCTTGGCAATTACAATGTAACACTCATTGCTACAGGTGCAAATGGCTGCAGCGACAGTGTTATTAAAAATCAATTTGTAAGGGTGCAGGCTCCTGTTGTTGCAATTAATGGATTACCATTAGAAGGTTGTGTGCCTTTTACCATAAACCCAACTCCAAATGTTACCACTACAGATGGTATTGCATCTTACCTGTGGGATTTTGGGGATGGTGGAACATCTACTCTTGCAAACCCATCACACACTTATGTATTGCAGGGCACTTATACCGTAAAATTATATATTACTACTAACGATGGGTGTACTGACTCATCAATTTTTGTAAATGCAGTAAGAGCAGGTAATAAATCTTTAGCCAATTTTACCGCTTCTCCATTAGCACAATGTGTTGGGCAAGCTGTTCAGTTTACCGATTTAACTCTGCCATCAGACAGGTGGAGCTGGGATTTTGGGGATGGAATTGGTACATCAACCGTAAAAAACCCTTCATACATTTATACCGATACAGGGGTATTTTCCATCCGTTTAATTGCCTGGAATAATGGCTGTGCCGACACTTTAACCAGAGTGAGGTATATAACAGCTTTACCCCCTGTAGCAAGATTTATAAGTACATTCAATTGTAATAATAAACTGCAGGTAGCTTTTACAGATCAATCTGTTTTACCACAAACATGGGCTTGGGATTTTGGAGACGGGTTTACATCAAATTTACAAAACCCGGTACACACTTACAGCACTTTTGGCACGTACAATGTATCGCTAACGGTAACCAATGGCGGCTGTAGCAACACCAGGATTAACAGTGTCGTTTTATTTAACGAAGTGGCAAATTTTATTGTTGGAGATGACACTGTTTGCATCAGCACCGCTGCCGTATTTCAAACAGCAGGTATCAACCCAGCCAATGTTGCAACCTATTTTTGGGATTTTGGAGATGGGGTTTCAGGTTTTGCTGGAACAACTGCTTTTCATATTTATTTACTCCCGGGATTATATACAGTCTCTTTAACCATTACAGATACAAAAGGGTGCGTTTCCACAATTTCAAAACCAAATATCATCAGGGTTTGGGGCCCAATATCAAATTTTTCTTTTACGCCATTGACAGGATGCAAGCCGTTAAATGCAAATTTTAATGATCTTACAGTTACTGATGGCACTCATCCCATTTCAACATGGGTTTGGGATTTTGGGGATGGTATTTCTCAAACTTACAGCAGCCCGCCTTTTAATCATATTTACGATACTACTGGTTATTTTAATCCACGGTTAACAGTTACAGACAGTTATGGATGCAGCAATAGTTTTATTAGCGCCATTCAGGTATTTGTAACAAACCCCAAAGCAATTTTTTCAACACCGGATTCTTTAACCTGTGTTGGTAAAAACGTAACATTTGCCAATACTTCAACCGGTGTTGGGCTTACCTACAACTGGAATTTTGGAGATGCCACCACATCAACAGCTATTAATCCTGTAAAAGTATATCCAGCAGATGGCGACTACACTGTACGATTAATAGCAACAGATATTAATGGTTGTACAGATACGGCTACTAAAATAAATTATGTAAAAGTGCATACGGTTAGGGCTGCATTTACAGTAAATGATTCCATAAGTTCGTGTTCGCCTTTTGAAGTAATTTTTACCAACACCTCTTTGTACTCCACCAGCGCAACATGGATTTTTGGAGATGGTACCACCTCTACTTTAGCAGAACCAACACATTATTATTCAACACCAGGAACTTACGTTGCAAGATTAGCAGTGGCTGGCCCCGGTGGCTGCGTTGATACAGTTAACAAAACAATTATTTTATACCCTTCAACTGCAACATTGACCTATTCTCCACTGGCAGGCTGCTCTCCATTGCCGGTTAGTTTTTATGTTTCCACGCCGGGTCCTGTTACATATTTATGGGATTTTAGTGATGGTAATACTTTAGCCACAACAGATTCTGTTCTTATTTATAATTACTTATTACCCGGCCAGTTTTTACCAAAAGTAATTTTAGAAGATCAAACCGGTTGCCAGATTCCTGTTACCGGAGTGGATACTATTTATGTTACAAAAAGTGATGTAAATTTTGCTGCAGATGATACGCTGCTTTGCGATCGGGGCATTATTAATTTTACTGATTCTACTATAAGCAACGGCGTTATAAATGGCTATCAATGGAGTTTTGGAGATGGGGGTACATCCACATTACAAAACCCATCGCATAATTATACAGCACCGGGTTTTTATACCGTTCGTTTAATTGTAACAACTGCCAATGGCTGTTCCGATACTGCAATTAAAACTAACTATATTAAAGTGGTAGCCTCTCCAGTAATTGGCATCAATGGTAATATGCCCATTTGTATGCAGCAACGACTCACTTTCAGGGGGATTGTGCTTCAGCCCGATACTTCAAAAATAACATGGTTCTGGAATTTTGGAAACGGCAGCACTTCTATATCACAAAATCCTTTACCTGTTCGTTACGATACTGCCGGTAATTATCCATTACGTTTAATTGTAACCAACAGCACGGGTTGTGCCGATACTGCTGATCAAACAGTAGTGGTTTATCCGTTGCCATTAATAGAAGCTGGCCCAACCAAAATTATTGGATCAGGTTCTTCGTTTGCAATAAATCCAACTGGGTCACCGGTGATAGATTATTTGTGGTCGCCTGCCACAGGGTTATCCTGTACAAATTGTTACAATACAGTAACTACTCCAAAAAACACCACCACTTACACCATCAAAGTAACCGATGCCAATGGTTGTATTAGTACAGATAATATAACTATTGTTGTAATTTGCAACGACAAAAATGTTTTTATCCCAAATACTTTTTCGCCTAATAATGATGGGGTGAATGATTGGTTTTTTCCGAGAGGTACCGGCTTATTTGCTATACAAAGTATGCGTATATTTAACCGTTGGGGAGAAATGGTTTTTCAAAAGGTAAATTTGTTCCCCAACGATCAATTTGCCGGATGGAATGGTAAGTACAATGGTAAAACTTTAAATGCCGATGTTTATACTTACATTATAGAAATTGTATGTGAAAACAGCCAGTTACTTACTTACAAAGGAAATATTACATTGATACAATAATAATAATGCGAATTATACGTTTGGAATATTACAAATTGGCACTAACAACAAAAAACTGCACCATGAAAAAAGGTTTAGTTAAACCTTTATTGATTTTTTTTACTCTGATTGCCATTGGCAGCCAAGCCTATACACAAGACATTCACTTTTCGCAATTTTTTGAAACCCCTTTACTAAGAAACCCTGCTCTGGCTGGTATTTTTAATGGTGATGTAAGGATACAGGCTGTTTACCGCAATCAATGGAACAGTGTTACCGTACCATACCAAACCGGCTCAGTAAATGGAGAATATAAGAAACCTGTTGGCAAGGGGGATGATTTTTTAACACTTGGTGGCCAAATTTTGTATGATAAAGCTGGGACAGTTGCTTTACAATCAACCCATATTTTGCCGGCAATAAATTATCATAAATCTTTAAGCGCCGAAAAAAACATGTATCTCTCTTTAGGATTTATGGGTGGCTGGGTGCAACGCAGTATCGATAGAAGCAAGATCACTACCAACAGCCAGTACGATGGCACTGGTTTTAACCCCGGTTTAGCAAGTGGCGAAACTTTTCCAAGAAATTCTTATTCTTATTTAGATGGCAGTGTGGGCATGAGTTTTAATACACAAGTGGGAGAAAATCCTGATAACAATATTTACATTGGAGCTGCTTATCATCATTTTAATAAAGCCACAAAGGTATCTTTTTATGGTAACCCCAATTACGAAATGATCCCCAAATGGGTAGGATCGTTAGGTGTAAGGATGAACATTAACGAATACTCTTTCTTTACTTTATTAGGCGATTATTCCAAACAGGGAACTTTTACAGAAACAATGGCCGGTGCTTTATACTCCTGGAGATTAGATGATATTGAAGATCCGAAATACATTTTACATGGTGGCGCTTTTCTACGCTGGAAAGATGCAATAATACCTGTTGTAAAATTAGAATTTAAGCCACTGTCCGTTTCCGTTAGTTACGATGCAAACCTATCGCAATTAAAAACTGCAAGTAATGGCCGTGGCGGTTTTGAATTGGCTTTAACTTATCAAAAACATTTAGACAGGTACAACACCAGCGCCGATGCAGTACGCTGCCCTAAGTTTTAATACAGCAAAGCCTCATATCTAATGACCGCATAATTTATTTCAGCAATACATTTATATCTTTCATTCTTTCTGCCGGCATCACTTTTAGTGTTACCAAATTTCCATTTATTATTTCAGCTTCTACTGTTGTATTGTAAGGTGCATGTAATTTAAAATGCACATCAATATTTTTTGGCCATGCAGGAAATAAAAATATTTTATTTCCTGCAGTTTGTAATAACATTTCCTGCAGGCCAATCATGCCGCTGCCGCCCCAGTTATGATCGGGCACCCAATCGAAACCCGGACCCCAAAATGCAGGAAATCTTCTTTCAGAATTTTGGAGTTTTAAACTGGTTAGTTTCCATGCTTCGTCAGTTAATCCCAGTCTTGCAGCAAAAATATTATCCTGCTTCCAACCAACATGACTTTTAAATTTTACCACATTGGTATCATACAAAAAGGTATTGATAGCCGTATCTAAACCAGGTTTGCCCACGCCAAAAATGCCCCAAGGAAATACAGGATACAATTGCGGTGACTCTACATTGTTGATGCGTTCCCATGTTTTTGCCGGTGCAATTGTAGTGCGACCATCAAATTGGGTATAATTTAAATCTGGAATTCTTTGTAAAAATAATTGCCATTGTTTTCTTTTTTCTTCAGTAAGAAAATTTGGAGGCAATGCAACTAAACGTTTTGCAATAGTTTGTAATGCAGCAATAGTTGATGTAGAATTGTATGCCATCTTAAAAGTTTCTGCACCACTTCCGGGATATAAAACCAATTTTCCCTTTTCATCCAAAGCTTTTATGCCCCGCTGTTTTGCCAAGTATTGATAATGCTCATCAAAAAATTGCAAGCAACTTTCAATAAAAGGAATTTTATCACTGATATCTTTTCCGGTGTATTCATTTTCCTGCAGCATCATCAAACAAAATTCCAACACCGTATCCCATTCATATTCCAGCCATGCATTGTACTCTACACCCTTATCAAAATTGGCAGGTCGTTTTTGTCCATACTCTGCAAAATTGGGTAACCCAAAATTTTCCATTTGCTCTGTAAAGCAGGCGCCGCCATGGTTCCAGTACACTTTACTTCTTAGTTCAGCATTTTTTAAAATTCGAAAATAAAAATTTAATTGCGGCAGTAATAAATCCCAATCGCCATTTTTTATCATAGGAAAATAAACCAACCGTTGATTTTGCATGGTATGTAAACCGCCACCCCAATTGCGGTAATCTGGCGTTAGTTTATTTGAGGTATCTGTAAAAACCGGATCAACAGTTAATAAGCCGCCGTTAAATTTTGTTGGCCATTCACCACGTGCATTTATGGCCAGCATATAACGGAACAATTGAAAATTCCTACCCACTTCCCATGCTTTTGAATTTACATGAGCATTATCTATTTCGATAAAACTTCGGTTCCAAAAATTTTTCCACCAAAGCTGTGTATTATAAAACGCTATAACAACATTAGCAGATTTTTTCTTTACGGAATCTAAAGATTTTTTCCACGCATTAATATCTTCTACCTGTGCCGTATGCAACAATAAATTCAACGAATGATTTTTTGATGCAGCAGTACTTTTTAATTTCCAACCTTTAAAATTGGTGTTTACGTATTCGCCTTCGTAAGTGCCTGCTGGTATAAAATTTTTTCCACTGAAAGAACCGCCAAATGCCAGTTTGCCAAGTGGATTGTACAATTGATCTTTTACCGGTTCCATTGCCTGTTGTGCAACAGTAACATCAAAAATAGTTTGTGCAGTGTTGTAGTGATAGAATAAAACTTCATTGCTGTTAAAATCAATACTATCTTTTTTGTACACATTATTTTTGGGTGCAGCCCATTTATAGGAGTTGGCAAAATTTTCTCTTGCTTTTATTATTCTATCCTGGTATCGCCAGCTTTCGTAAGCGGCTTCAGCTACAATTTTTTTGTTAGCAGCTATATCAATATGTGCAGCCGAACTAAAAACATTGGCCCAAATTTTTACTGTTGCTTTTACGCCATTGCTTTCTCCTTCAACCGTTACATATCCCTGTTGCAAATGGAGTTCCTGTTTAAAAAATTTTCCATCAAATGGATTGGGAGATAATTTTACTCTTATTCTTCCTGCTTTCATCAATGCATTGTCTTCATTAAAGCTGCCGCTTTTTGCTGCATAAATTAACAGCTCTCCATTTTCTACCCACACATTCATGCCAATATCGCCGCCACCGCAGGGCATACTTTCCGAAGCATTGTTGCTTTGCGAATTCCAAACAATATTATATTTGCTGTTTTGTGCTTTTGTATTTATTGCAACACTAACAAAAAGTAAAACGTAAAAAATAATTATATACTTCATTATTTATTTTGTGGTAAGCAAAAAATTATTCGCTCTTTTTTAATGCCCGGTATTTTTTTGGAGATACACCAATGATAGTTTTAAATCTTTTTGAAAAATAATACGGATCATCAAAGCCCATATCAAAAGCAATGGCTTTTACTGCATGAGTTGTAAAATCTAACTGCTGACAGGCCTTTTGCATTTTCATCTGTAAAAAATAATCTATTGGAGCGTAACCCGTTTTATGTTTAAATAAATTAGAAAAACGGGAGACCGAATAATTGTAATGCTTACTCAGATTGTTTAATGAAATATTTTCGTCGATATGTTCCTGCATGTATAGTATGGCACTATCCACACAATCGGGTGTATCATTTTCAACCGACTCGTAATGCCGGGTATTGTAAATAAATAAAGTAAGAAAATGAGTGAGGCACATGTTGGCAAATAATAAATTATCGATACTGTAGCCTAACTGTAATGCTTTATAAATTTTAGTGAATATGGCAATAGTTTGTGCATTGTTTTTTATTAAGAATGGTTTAAAATGTTTTTGTACAGCCATAGTTTTATTAAATGCCGGTAAACCATCGCCGCCAAAATGTATCCAGTAAATACTCCATGGATGATCGGCATCTGCGCCATAAGCATGCGCTTTATTTTGAGGGAGTATAAAAAACTCGTTGGGACCTACCCGGTAACGTTGCTCTTCAATTTCGTACCAGCCGTGTCCATCCACACAATAAAAAATAAAATTTTCCGGCAAGCCTTTTTTTCTGGCAGTATAATGATCTTTTGCTTTGGGGTAAAAACCAATTGAACAAATATGCAAATGCTTTAACAGCAAATTATTTTGTACCCGGGATTTTAAAATAGTTTTAGGAATTTCGATACGCTGGCGGCCCAGGCCGTACCAAATATTTTTATGCGATCCTTCTTTATTGTCTTTAATTTCTTTCATGCTTACAATCCAATCGATTTAGAATTGAAAATTACTGAAATATTTGCAAGGGGTAATAATCTTATTTAAGTCATTGCAGATTGCAACGTTTTGCAAGCCTTATAACTCACTGACTCCGGCTTCTATTATTAAATAAAATTGCATTAAGATTTTGCTTTTCTTCTTTTCCTTGATGAAAAGAAGAAAAACCTGCCTGCCGGCAGGCAGGATCAAGGGCTGCGGAAAAAAAAGCTACGAAATTTTTTCCGAGGCCCATACTTCAAACTCTTTACTGAGTAGCGTAGCATGGCTTCTTTTTTGTTGAACCTTTTTTAATTTAAGCAAGTTTTGTTAATGGCTAAAGGCCTGAATTAAAAATGTTGAAGACACAGTAGTACAAATGTTCACCATCGCTGCTTCCCGGGATTGGGCTGTATTCAATCCCGGGGCTCCTTTTTTGTTACTTTTTTGCCTGCCCCGAGAAAGGTTTGTGGGCTGTTTCGGGGGGCAAGCAAAAAAGTAAACATTAATCAGAGTAGCAACAAATTATAACTGGCAATAAATAAACAGCATTAAAAATAACAGTACCAGATGCCAATAGAAAACTTTTACTCTATATTCGTTCCTCACAGCAAACCACTCACAATGATTGCATTTAAAAAAATCATCGCTGCAAGTATTATTGCAATAATAGCTATCCCATTTTTTCTTTCGGCAAAAGTACAACTGCCTTCATTTTTTAGTGATGGCATGGTATTGCAACAACAATCTAATGCGGCTGTTTGGGGTTGGGCAAAACAAAATGCAGCTATTAAAATAATTACATCCTGGAATAAAAAAAGTTACTCTGCCATTGCGGATGGCAATGGAAAATGGATGATGAAGATTGCTACACCGGTTGCAGGCGGACCTTACAGTATTTCTATTTCGGATGGTGACCCCGTGATTATAAAAAATATTTTAATTGGCGAAGTATGGTTATGCAGCGGACAAAGCAATATGGAAATGCCAATGAAAGGTTTTAAAGACCAGCCCCTCATGGGCAGTAACGATGCAGTTTTTAATTCTGCCAACGATCAAATAAGAATTTATACGGTGCCCCGTGCAGTAGAAAGATTTGCAAAAGATACCAGTAAAAATGCTGCATGGAAAAATGCCAGTCCCGAAAACATCAGCAATTTTTCTGCGACAGCCTACTACTTTGGCAGATTACTGCAACAACAATTAAAAATACCTGTTGCGTTAATTAATGTAAGTTATGGTGGCTCGCCTGCCGAGGCATTTATGAGTAGTGAATCGTTAAAATTATTTCCTGAAATAATTGTGCCATCTGCAAAGGGCACAGAAAAATTAAATAATAAAAACGCTGCTACTTTATATAATGGGATGATACATCCCGTTATAGGCTTTACTATTAAAGGTTGCCTTTGGTACCAGGGCGAAAGTAATTATGAACGGCCTGATCAATACGAAAAATTATTTGTTGCAATGGTGCAGTTGTGGCGCAGCGAATGGGGACAGGGAAATTTCCCTTTTTATTTTGCTCAGATTGCTCCCTATACTTATAATTATGCCGGTAACAAAACAGAAAAAATGAATTCGGCTTATTTACGTGATGCACAAAGAAAAGCTGCAGCGGCTATACCTAACAGTGGCATAGTTGTTTTAATGGATGCAGGCGAAGATAAAAGTATTCATCCTGCTAACAAAGAAGTTGTGGGCAAGCGTTTTGCTTATTTGGCTTTAGGTGATACTTATTTGTTTAAAGGGTTTGCATTTCAAAGTCCGGCATACGATTCTATTATAGTTAAAGACAGCATGGCCACCATAAAATTTAAATTTGCGCCTAATGGCTTAACCAGTTTTGGTAAACCTATTACACAATTTGAAATTGGGGGTGCTGATAAAATATTTTATCCTGCACAAGCCCTCATCAGAAATGGTACTGTTCAGTTAACCTCGTCGCAAGTTTTAAAACCAGTTGCAGTGAGATATGCTTTTAAAGATTTTGTAAATGGAGAATTATTTAGTGTGGAGGGTTATCCGGTTTCCTCATTCAGGACAGATGATTGGTAAGGCCAGAATTAAACCTCGGCATTTTATTACCATTGTTTTCTTATCGTAATTTTCACATTACCCATTATGCCCGAAGGGAGTAATGGCTTTTTGCTTAAGTAATAAGGAGAGTTGTAAAAAGTTGTTCTTTGTCTGTCAGGTAAAAGCTCATCGCCTTTCAATCGGTTGCGCCAAGTATTGGTTACTTCTATTTCAATTTTATTTTCCCCTGATTTAATTGCTTTAGTAATGTTCAGTTGATAAAGGGGGGTCCATAATGTACCGCAATCTATACCGTTAATTTTTATGGTAGCGATGTTGCAAACAGAATCAAATGCTATTGAAAGTTTAGCTTTTTTTATTTGATCCGGTGTAAAATTAAAAGTGTTAGTATAAACTGCAGAACCAGAGAAAAATTTAAATATGCTGTCCTTCATTAAATGCCAGCTGATTAAACGGTCTAATATAACAGTATCGCTTTGTGGAATTTTTAATTTCCAATTATCATTTAAAAGAATAGTTTGATTCTCTTTATCTGGTGCCATAACAATAGATTCGGCAACAAGTGGCTTTCTGAAAATAATAAATTTAGATTCGTAAGGCTCGAGATTGAAATGCTGCTTTTCGATATCATTCCTCTCCGAAAGATCAAAATACCTGTAAATATAACCTTCACTAAATGATGCAGTTTCAATAATTTTATTCTTTACTCTAAACTGTATATTAACTTCTTCTATAGCTGCTGATTGATTGGATAAAAAATAAATATCAGCATCATCATCCAGCTTCCGGTGAGTCCATGTAATACGGTGCCAGTTTTTTTCTATTATAATATCTTTCTTCACCCCTAAATTTTCAAAACTATTTTCTGTGTATGGGCCTTCAATAAAATTATTACTTACTTTTAGCAATGCAGCATATTCTTTATCTATAATAATTTTTGCTCCTCCCTTTGCAAGTTGTATTAATTTGTCAGCAACAGCAGTACTCATAGTTCCGGCAGGATTCATTGGCTCCTTACCAGGAATTACTAGCACTGCAAAACTGCTACCCTGCGGAGTATATACTCTTCCATCCTTTACTTTCATCTGCATTAAAATATCAGGATTAAAACCATCATATTGATAACCATTCAGTGGATCCAAATAATTAATCGGGTTAGCGATATTTGCTGAATGCGAAACTCCCTCTGGCATTTGCCTTTGTTCTTGTCCTTCATTTTTTAACCGTATATCTTCTTCCAGTACTTTTCTTTTTCCAAAAAT
Source organism: Ferruginibacter sp. (assembly GCF_031391665.1). Classification (GTDB taxonomy): domain Bacteria; phylum Bacteroidota; class Bacteroidia; order Chitinophagales; family Chitinophagaceae; genus Ferruginibacter. The sequence continues at coordinate 5,629 of NZ_JANMUN010000171.1, read as the reverse complement.
ACCGGGCAATGTATGTACTAATCTTTGCGGCAATATCGAACGCCGTGGAATTTCTTCGCCTGTAAAAACACCGATATCAACAACAGGTTTTCCTAATTGCAATAAGGCCTGGCACCTGGTTAAATAATCTATCCAAACTTGACTTTGTTTAAACCATGTTTGGTCACGCTGATAAAATAATCCTATGCCGTCCAGTGTCATTCCGGGTTTTTTATCCAGCCATGGATTATGCATAAATACATGCAGTACTAACCTGTTGATACCGGCAGCAAATGCCCTGTCGCCCAATGCTTTTAAATTTCCGGGATGTTCGCCCCAATCACTTCGTAATGTTGTAAATGCTTCTGCCTGTACGATGTTTTTTCCATAAATGTGTGCGCCACTTATAGCATCCTGCATATCATTCGGTTTATCATGTGTGGGACTGTTCAACCAAAATTCTCCCATGGGTATGTCGGCATATTTATAATGCATCATACCATCGCTAACAAATGTTGGTGCAATACTTTCTGCACTAAATGCACATCCTTTTTGATGCGCCAGTTTAGTAAGTGTTGCATAAAATTTATCGTTAACTAATTCTGCAATGGTTTGTCGTACATCATGTAATATTTTTTCTGATGTTGCTGCATTTTTAATTGGCGTTCCTGTCATAACCAATAACCACGGCATTAAATCGTAACCTCTTTTCTTTTTAAATTCAATTGCAAAATTTTTGCTCCAGTTCTGGCTGCCACATTCCCAGCTATCTACATGAAACATTTTTATTACTTCACCAGCAAGCAAAGGGTCTGTATTGGAATAAAATTTTGCAAACCAATTATTAAATTGCAATGTAATTGCTTCGCTATTAAATTTATCACATTCTAATCCTTTACCGCCGCCGCCTGTTGCATTGGTATAACCTGTGGAAGTGTGCCCGATACGCACAACTATCCAGTTTTCATTTGCCGGAGCTACCCAGTTTAATTTTCCGTTTAAAGATAATTTTCCAGTAAGATCTATAATTTTATTTACAGGAACAGCATCTTTTTCATTTACCTGCAAACTATCCGATGCTGCAGCAATGCGCCATACACTTCCATTCTTTGCTTCGTAATTATTAATTACCGGTTCGCCGCTTACATAAATTCCCTGCACCCGTAAAACAGGTTTCCATTTTGCAGCATCCAGTTCTTCGCTGCCGGGTTCGCTGCCGTTTTTTTGCCATACAAAGCGAATGTATTTTGCAGTAAAGTTTTTTATAGCATGTGTGTAGGCTTCATCCCAATCCTGCCAGCCATGGCGTGGTGGATGTAATGTATCTACTGCAGTAAAATTTATGCTGTCGTTACTTTGCTGAATGATAAAACGCTGCGATTGATACGCATTGTTTTGTTTTTTTATTTTGATCTGCCGTATTGTTATGGATTGCCGGTAACTGTATTGTATCCAGCAGTCAGTATCACTTTTAAAAGTTTCTTTGCTTTTGCTGTTGGATAAAAAAGAAGCATCGGTTCCATTACTTGTAGTGATAACAGGCGTACTGTTGCTGACTTCATTTTTATAATTTGCAGGATACGCAAATACTGCAATGTCTTTGTAATAATTTTCTTTTGTTTCTGGCTGTGGTAATTGAATGGGGCTTTTATTTCCACGCTGAATAAATGTTTTTGTCCAGGTTAACTTTTGCATGCTCAGCTCCGGCGTTATCCATGGGCCACCAGCGAGGGCAAAACCATCACTAACGTGAATGCCAAGCTGCAAATCCAATCGCTTTGCTTCCTGCATGGCAAATTTTACCATGACCCACCACTCAGGCGTTAGTTGCCTTACCTGTGGCTGAAACGGAATTGCAGCAGACGTATCTTTTATGGGCATTAAATAAGCACCACCAATACCAACTTCTTTCATGGCTTGTAAATCGGCAGTGATGCCTGTTTTAGAAACTGCACCATGCATCCAATACCAAAACACCCAGGGTTTTGCGGAGGCTGGTGGGTGAAGAAAATTTTCTTCGATTGCACCGATTGATTTTGTTTGTGCGTTTGCTTCGCTTATTAAAATAAGTGACAGCGTAAGTAGTAAAAAATATTTTAAATGTTTCTTCATTTTTTTTATCCCACTAAGGTACAAAGCACACAAATATTAATATTTGTACTGCTTTATTTTTATACTTTGTTTTCAAGATAGTTTTGTTTTAAACGAACAAACAATACCAGCAGATAGTTTCTACCTAAGTTCCCCTTTAGGGGACAGGGGCTTACTTGTTGCTACTGCAATACCTCTGTGATCTTTATTATCTACCGCACAATAAAAATGATACACCACACCTTTCCATTTTAACACAAAGGGTTTGTGTGCAAACTTTGCATCGAAAGGTTCTGATGATTTAATGAGATCATCGCCATTCCAATCTGTCCAGTTTACTAAATCATAACTGCAGGCAAAGCGGTTGAAGGCATCTTTTCTTCCTTCCCAAAATGCACCAAAATAAAACATCACCCACACATTGCCAATCTTTTGAATTACACCATCGCCGGTAATACCAATTTTATGATGCACCACCGGATCGGTTTGGTATCGTTGCCAATTGATCATATCATCACTTACAGCCATGCCTATTCTTTCGAACCAGCGCCATTTGGGAGTGTTGTTACTGGTATCACCATTGGCATTATAATACATTACAAATGGATGACCCAGGGTTTTTTGTTTATCCCAGATGATGGTGCTTTTAAATAATTTTTTATTCTCCCACCAGCGTACATCAATATCACTCATGGATAAAACAGGATCGATAAAAGGCTGCCATAAATGTGCTTTAGTTATATTTTTATTGGTGCTTGCTATTCCTATGCTGAGTTTACCCGTTTCGTAACCTTTCTCTTTTCCACCAATATAACTCATCCAGTATTTTTGGTTAAACTTTTGTAATTGATAAGAACCTTCCCAATTGTAATCCTGCAAGGCTATGTACCCGGCTTTTTGATTAGCATCCCAATTACTATTTTCTTTGAAAGTGGTATCGCCAAAACTTAATATTTTCCCCAGCGTTTTCCAATGTAATAAGTCTTTACTTTTTGCCAACCAGGTTTCGTAACCACGGCCATCAAATACAACATAGGTCATGTACCAGTTTTTTCCTTTTTTAAATACAGATGGGCAATCTATTTTTTTATTATCATTTTCAGGCGTTAATACCAACCCGTATTTGTATGGCGTTTTTACCTGCCCGTAAATTTGCTGCATTATATTTTGCGGCACTTCCTTTTGTGAAAAGGCATTCAAAAAAAATATTTGGGCTAAAGCCCAGCAAAAGAAAACTTTTGCTATCCCCGGCCTGAAGGCCGGGGCAATTGAAAATGCAATTCCTTTACTAAAAGTACTCATAATTAAAATTGTTATTCTTGACATGAAGGCCAGCAATTGAAAACACAATTACTTTATTAAAAGTACTCATCATTAACATTATTATCCTTGACATAAAGACCACGGCAATTGAAAATACAGTACTGTGTTTTAATTTTTCGACCCCTTGCAAATATTTATTCATTTTAGAATTTTATTTCTTTTGCTTTTTCTGAAGCATTGTTTTCTTTTGCATTATACGGTAATAAATAAAAACTGTACTGGTAATCCTTTGCTTTTATTTGATATTTTTCCAATGGCGCAGCCACATCGCTCCAGCTATCGTTACCACCAACACCCATTTGTATCAAATCAATATTTAAAGTGATGAAGCCGGCATCTTTTAATTTATTAGTATGCTTTGCATTTTGAATATTCTCTTCGGTATATGGCCATGCGCTCATACTTAATAAACTATCGGCAACAACTAACAATCCGTCTTTTTGTTTGTTGTATAAAAACATCCAGCGTACATCGGTACGGTTACCATTCTCCTGCGGCACCACATAATTTTCCATAAATTGATGCAGTGGTAAGCGGTAAGCGCCAGCATCGGCTCCATAATTTTTATCAATGTAATTTTCCATAGAGCCTTTGCCAAACCATTCAATATTTTCATAACTTCTGAGTATGCCCATTTGCATACCTACTTTAGGCATGTTGGGTAAACCGGGTTTTACATTGAGCGTATAATCAACCTTTATCACTCCGTTTGCATAAACATGATAAGCTACATTCACCAAAGCACTGTCGTGTATTAATGTGTATTGATTAGTTATAACAATACAATTTTCCTCTTTTGATGTATTTGTTTTCGATAGAACCAAATCATTATCATACCATTGTTTCAATTTTCGTTGCGGTTTCCAACCACGTTTATCATTGTCTGTTAAAGGACGTGTAAAGTGAGGAACCAATGGTTGATAAATTTGCTGAACCCCGTTTACTATGTAAGAGCTTAATCCTCCTTTATCAGTTGAACTAATGGTCAATGAAAAATTTGCATTATTTATTTCTACACCGGTCAATCCGTAACGAACAATAAACTCATAATCACCGGCAGTATTTTTTTGTTTAATCGCAGCCTTTACTTGAAACTGATCGGAGGCAACTTCAAATCCTTTGCCCGCCCAAAGTTCATCCTCCTTTAAATCAAAACGAATAGCTGCATGATATTCGGCATTGGCTTTTAATTCGGGCAGGTAATCAGCAATACTAATTACCGAATCTTTACCTGCTTCAATATTTATTGCCGGCATATCTTTAGCCACAATAACATAACCATCTTCTTTTATTAACACAATAGCGTTATAGGTATTGGTATTTTTTACCGCACTTCGGTTAGTTATTTTTATCAATCCTTTTTTTGAATCTATCAATTCACATGTTATAGGCTGAAAAATTCTTTTACATTCAAACATCACGCCTTTCGGTTTTCCATCAGCATTCACTATTCCTTTAATGGTAAAGTTGTCGAAATATTTTTCTCCAAAGTCGCCACCATAAGCATAATACTCAACACCTGCGGAATCTTTTTTTAATAAAGCCTGGTCTTTAAATTCCCAGATGCAGCCGCCAATAATTCTTTTGGTGTTTCTCCACTGATCCCAAAAGTCTTTTAGGTTTCCACCACTGTTACCCATGGCATGTGCATACTCACAAAAAAATATCGGCCTGCTATCACCGTTAGGTTGGTTGGCAAGCAGAGGCGCTGTGTAATCCGAAGGATACATCCGGCTCACTACATCAACATAATACTGATCTAAAGGATTTTGAATGCGGTGCGAATGATCGTTGCTTTTTAAATATTTTATATCGGAGGGATCGATATAACCTTCTTCTTTTTGGCTTCCCATTGCAGGCTCGTAATGCAATGGTCTTGTAATATCAAAATCATGTATCCAGGCGGCCATGGCTGCATGATTAGGTCCGCTGCCGGCTTCGTTACCCAGGCTCCACATTATTATGGATGGATGATTTTTATCACGCAATGCCATACGGCTGATGCGTTCGATGTAAGTGCCTGCCCACATCGCATCATGACTTAATTTTCCACCGAGGCCATGTGTTTCTAAATTGGCTTCATCAATTACCAAGATGCCAAATTCATCGCAGAGGTCTAATAAATACGGGTCGCTGGGATAGTGGGATAAACGAACACAGTTAAAATTGAAACGCTTCATAGTAGTAATATCCTGTAAAATATCTTCACGGCTTAATGCTTTTCCTTTTGTTGGGT
>NZ_JANMUN010000266.1:0-10692 GCF_031391665.1 Ferruginibacter sp. | reverse complement strand
GTTTAATAAGTTATAAAAGTGCACCCGGCGGCGGTACCACCGATTATGCTATCGAAATTTTTCATGAAGCGCTGGAAGAAAAAAAATACGAATGTTTTTTAAAAGAAGATACTTACCTGCCTATGATGTATATGCCCGATGCAATAAGGGCAACTATTGAACTGATGGAAGCGCCTGCAGAAAAAATTGCTGTGCGTACTTCGTACAATATTTCGGGCATGAGTTTTTCGCCAAAAGAAATTGCTGCCGAAATAAAAAAACATATTCCTGAGTTTGAAATGAGTTACAAGTCAGATTACAGGCAAACTATCGCCGACAGCTGGCCGCAGAGTATTGATGATACTGTTGCCAGAAAAAATTGGGGCTGGAAGGAAGATTATAATTTACCGGCAATGGTAAAAGACATGCTGGATAATTTATAAACTGAAATTCATTTTTTTGTTTTAACTATTCGTTTACCAACTAAATATAATTGTTTAACCCACACGCCTTAATTTTGTGTTTAAAAAATTTACTTTTATGAAAAAGATTTTTGCAGTTATTGCCATTACCGCAATTTGTTCAGCCGCCCATGCCCAAAACGATGATAAAAAATTCCATTTTAGTGTGGGGCCAGAAGTTGGTTTTGCGACGGCAGATTTTAGCAATACGCACTCTGTAGGCATTGGCGCTACAATTCAGGCAGAAAATAATATTGGCGGTACTACCAGTATTACACTTACTACTGGTTACATGTCGTATGCAGGTAAATCTGCAGGCGCAGGAATTAAATATAAAGCTGCAGGTATTATTCCCCTAAAAGCTGGTATAAAATATTTTTTATCTGGTGGCTTTTATGGTTTAGCGCAATTAGGTGCCGGTTTTTTTAATAATAATGGCGGTACTGCTTTTGCATACTCTCCCGTGGTTGGTTACGAATTTAATGCCAATTCGGGCAAAGCTATTGATGCCAGTTTAAAGTATGACGGTTATTCAAAAAACAATGCCAACCTTGGTTCGGTAGGCATAAGATTGGCTTATAAATTTTAATAATTTCAATAATTATTTCAAGAAAAATCCTGCTGAGAAGCAGGATTTTTTTGTTTGAATTCTTATAACTGTATGTTTTTAACTGTGCATTTATTTCGTTTAACTGTGTAATATTTTCACTTAACTGTGTTTTTTAAATAGTCTTCATTAAAGTTTAACATTTATATAACATGCTAATTACACATTAGTTGTACATCATTTTTTTTAAATATTTTTGAAGATTACTAATTTAGTGGGATATTTGTGCTATATTTTTAACCAAAAATTACGTAACATGAAAAAAACAGTTCTATTCGTTGCCTTATCAGCAGCAGCATTTGCCGTACAGGCACAAACTACATTTGGCGCACACGCCGGTATTAACGGAGCTATGATTACAAGCAAGAGTACTGGTGGAGGCCAAACAACAACTGAAAAGTCTGACACAAAAGTAGGATTAACTGTTGGTGTAAATGCAGAAATACCCATTGCATCTTCATTAGTTTTTCGCCCTGAATTAAATTTTATACAAAAAGGGGGTAAAAAAACTGAGAGCTCTGGCGGAGTTTCCAGTGAATATAAAATTACCATGAATTATCTTGAACTTCCTTTAAATGTGGTTTACAAATTTAGCGGAAGCGGTTTATTTGCAGGCGCAGGCCCATCACTTGGCTATGGTATATCAGGCAAGTACAAAACAAAATTTACTGCCGGGTCAAATACTACCGAAGATAATACTGATATCAAATTTGACGGCGAGAAAAATGCTACTGACAATAAGTTTCATTTAAAGGGGTTGGATTTTGGCGCTAATTTTTTAGTTGGCTATCAATTTAGTAATAATTTAGTTTTAAAAGCTAATTATACTCTTGGGTTGTCAAATATATCCCCCGAAGATAATTCATCATTAAAAAATACCGGATTGGGTTTTACAATCGGGTATAGATTTGGTGGTGCATCAGAAGAATAAAATCTTTTACAACTCTTATAAATAATAAAAGCGGCATTTGCCGCTTTTATTATTTATTTTACTTTTCATTTTTTTAAATGAAGAAAATAGTATCAGACTTAAATTAACTTATGCTCGTAAGAATATTTAATCAGCCCAATAACACCTGAAGTTTTTGTTTTTCTAAAAATATTTTTGCGGTGGGTTTCTACAGTGCGTTCGCTTAAAAAAAGCTGTTCAGCAATTTGCTTATTGTTATTTTCTTTTTCAATTAATTTTATAATTTCTATTTCTCTTGCAGTAAGGTGTGCATCATCGCTTTCTTTTTTAAGTTCGCTGGCTTTGGTCATTTCATGCAGCACTTCATCGCTAAAATAAATACCGCCACCCGAAATTTTTTCTAATGCAGTAATCAATTCCTGCTTACCAATATTTTTTAAAACATAACCGGCAATATCAGCATCGTCAATCATCTGGTTTACCAAATCGCCCTGGCCACTCATGCTAAGTGCCAGTATTTTTATTGAAGGAAATTTTTGGTGTACGGCTTTAGAAAGTTCAGCGCCGTTCATGCCCGGCATCATAACATCGGTTAATAAAATATCCACTTTTGTTTGCTCGAGCAATTGCAGCATTTGCAATGGTTGTGTACATTCAATTACTACTTTAAACTGATCGTACCCCTGCAGTAAAGATTTTAATCCATCAATTACTATCTGGTGATCATCAACTATGGCTAAAGAGATTTTTGGGCTTTTCATTCCTGTATAACTGCTTATTATAAAGATATGTATAAGAAAACACAAACGCAGATTTAATAAACAAATTGCAATGTATATAAATTATAAGCAATAACTATCCGCTATTTGGAAATTATTATTTAAGTTTAAGAAGCTTGGCGAAACTCTTGGAGGGTTTAGCAAAGTATAAATAGTTTGCCAGGGATTCAGATAACCCTCCAAGAGTTTTTTACCCGTTAGAATCCAAAATAGTGGATAGTTATTTTAAGCCTAATACATCCTTCATGTTGTAAATTCCTTTTTTGTGGTGTAAAAACTCTGCGGCTAATACAGCGCCTGTTGCAAAGCCGGTGCGGCTGTGTGCGGTATGTATAATTTCTATATCATCAATGGCACTGCTGTATTTTACCGAGTGTGTGCCGGGTGCCGGATCAATTCGTTTACTTATTATAGAAAGCTCGTTGGGATATTTTGCAATATCGTTGATCCACTTTTTTTTAAGGGAATTATTGTCTAAAATTTGTTCGGCCAATGTTATCGCTGTACCGCTTGGTGCATCTTTTTTTTGAGTGTGATGAATTTCTTCCATGCTCACTTCATAACCAGGTTGACGGCTCATGAGTTGTGCCAGTTTTTTATTCAACTCAAAAAAAATATTTACACCAACACTAAAATTGCTGGCATATAAAAGTGCACCATTCAATGTTTCGCATTTATTTTTTATAAGTTCCCATTGTTCCAGCCAGCCGGTGCTGCCGCTTACCACTGGTATGCCTGCATCAAGACATTTTAAAATATTTTCCACAGCACTGTGTGGCCCGGTAAATTCAATGGCCACATCGCATTGCTGTAAATTTTCTTTAGTAAAACTATCGGTGTTATTAATATCAATTTTTAAAACAGCAGTATGGTTTCTTTGCAAAGCAATTGCTTCAATAGCCTTACCCATTTTACCATAACCGATCAATGCAATTTTTAACCCCCCTGATTCGCTAAACGTAGAATTATCTGTTGTACTCATTAAATATTATTTATTGAAAATTTTTACAAAAACAAATATAATCATTTAGACCGCCTGGCAGTTTTTGAGTGAATATCTAAAACCAAACTTATGCCATTAGTATTGGCCATGGGGCTGTAGCCGGGTTTTATTTGTAAACTTAAATTATCGCTTACATCAAAAGTTTTAAGGTGAGCATCAACTGCAGCATCAACAACATTCAATCCCCAAAATGCAATAAAAAATAAAACGGAGTAGTCAACATTTTGCCGCACTTCGTTCCTGAAATTTTTTATCCTGTCGGGGTTGCTGCGTACACTGTAGTAAGGTTCGGGAATTAATTTATCGTTGGAGGTATCACCATCAATAGCATTTTTGTAAGAGCTGTTGGCTTCTCTAAACTGTTTTATATTTCTAACAAAAATATAAGCAGTAGTACCCAATGCACCATAAACGATCGGCATTTTCCAATATTTTTTATTGGTAAACTGCCCCCAGCCAGGTAAAATTGCAGAACGTAAAATTGCTACACGTGGATTGTATGGCTTGGAAGTATCAATTGAGAAAATTTTTGTTTTTTCTTTTTTGACAATTGTTTTTTTATTTTTTTGAATACTGCCGGTGTCCTTTAAAATTAAAGTGTCTTTCTGTGCAAAAACTTTAGTTGCAGCAAATAAAAAAAATAAAAAAAATATTGATTTGAGAAAAGTCATTTACGCTTTATGTTCTTAAAACAACTCAATGCAAATGTTACTTTCTTTGAGCTGTCAGGCTGAGCTTGTCGAAGCCGGTATGAATTTTTAATCTGTTTGCATTTCCTTTAAACATCTTTCTACAAGCTCAAGATGACAAAGGCTGCCAGTTTTTAATTTAACACTTAAATTAACTAACCGTTATTTTAAATTTATCCAGCAGGGCATTTAACTCCTCCAGTGAATAATATTCAAATAACACTGAGCCGTAGCCTTTTTTATTGTGTGTTAATTTTACTTTAGTATTAAAGTTAGATGCTAAATTATCTTCTATCTTTTTAAATGCAGGTGGCATCTCTGTTTTTACAGCAACTTTAACAGCATGGGGTGTATAAATTTGCCTTACCAAATCTTCTGTTTGCCGTACAGATAAACTGCGTTTTTTTATCTCGTTAAAAATGTACAATTGTTTATCTATTACATCAACATTTATTAAAGCCCTTGCATGGCCCATTGAAATAGCACCATTGCGTACTGCAATTTGTATATCGGGTGGTAATTTTAATAATCTTATATAATTGGTAACTGTGCTCCTGTCTTTACCCATTCGCTCTGCCACTTGTTCCTGTGTATAATCCAGTTCATCCATCAGGCGTTTATAACTTAATGCAATTTCTATGGCATTTAAATTTTCTCTTTGTAAATTTTCTAACAAAGATAATTCCAGCAACTGCACATCATTAGCCTGCCTTACATAAACAGGCACATCTTTTAAACCAGCAATTTTTGCAGCTCTGAATCTTCTTTCACCTGCTATTAACCGGTATTTACCATTGGGTAATTTACTTACGGTAAGCGGCTGAATAATATCATGCAACTTTAACGAAGCTGCTAATTCACTCAGCGCCACTTCATCAAAATCTTTACGGGGTTGTTTTGGGTTTACTTCAATTTGCTCTAAAGCAACACGGGATGAGGTGGTAGATTGCTCAACAACATCGGTTCTTAAACTGCCGGCAGTATTTTTTAAATCGGAATCTATATTTTGTAATAAACTGCGTATTCCTTTTCCGAGAGCGTCTTTTTTATTTGGTTGGGTCATTTAAGTTGTAAGTTTTAAATTGTAAGTTTTAAGTAGTGAGTTCTAGTATGAAGCTGTGTTTACTTATAACTTAGAACTTACAACTTATCACTCAAGACTTCTGTCTTCTTCTTTTATTTTAGTAAGATTATTTTTTTGTAAAATTTCTTTTGCAAGGTTTAAATAATTGATAGAGCCTTTACTGTCGGCATCGTATAAAATTACCGGTTTGCCAAAACTTGGTGCTTCGCTCAATCTTGTATTACGGTGTATAATACTGCTGAAAACAATATCTTCAAAATGGCGGCGTACTTCGCTAACTACCTGGTTGCACAAACGTAAACGACCATCGTACATCGTCATTAAAATACCTTCAATTTTTAAATCGGGGTTCAGCCTGTTTTGTACAATCTTTATAGTGTTTAATAATTTACCCAAACCTTCTAATGCAAAAAATTCTGTTTGTACTGGTACTACCACGCTGTCGGCTGCAGTTAATGCATTAACCGTAATTAATCCTAAAGAAGGGGAGCAGTCAATAACAATAAAATCGTACTCATCTCTTATGGGAGCTAAAATATTTTTTAAAACACTTTCCCGGTTAGGATAATTGATCATTTCAATTTCGGCACCCACCAAATCAATATGCGATGGCACTAAATCTAAATAAGGAATTTCAGATTTTAGAATTACATCTTTAACCCTGGCTTCATTTACCATACAATCGTAAAGGCTGAGGGTAATATTATGTAAATCGAAACCGGTGCCTGTTGTACTGTTGGCCTGCGGATCCGCATCTACCAGCAGGGTTTTATATTCCAGCACAGCTAAACTGGCAGCTAAATTAATAGCCGTGGTTGTTTTGCCAACACCGCCTTTTTGATTTGCTACTCCTATTATTCTTGCCATATTCCTTAGTTGTTAGTATTAAGTTGACAGTTGATAGTAAGTTGCAATTTCAAAATACTGTCATCTAACAGCTGTCAATTTTTCCGTCAGGTTGGCAAATTTAACTATTCGGCATAATATTGGGCAACAAAGAATCAACATCTTTGTTATAGTTATAAACAATATATATAAATAATGCTCACAATAGTTTCGGGAACCAACAGATTGGGAAGTAATACGCTTAAAGTGGCAATAGAATACCAGCGAATTTTAAAGGAAAAGGGTGTTGATGCAAATTTGTTTTCGTTGGAGGGAATTAATTTAATGCAAAGAGAGTCCAGTTTTGAAAAGATAGAAAACGAGATCATGATACCTACTTCATCATTTATTTTTATTGTGCCGGAATACAATGGCAGTTTTCCCGGTGTTTTAAAAATGCTTTTCGATACAGGCAGCTCACACAATATCTGGTTTAATAAAGAAGCATTAATAACAGGGAATTCTACAGGCCGGGCCGGTAATTTACGGGGCATGGATCATCTGGCCGATATTCTTAATTACTTAAAAATTACAGTGCATCCCAATAAATTACCTTTATCCTCAGTAAATACTTTAATGGATGCTGATGGAAAATTTACAGATGCAGGGACATTGTACGCTATCAATTATCAGCTTGATGAATTTTTAAAATGGAGGCGGGGATAATTTTTACCATTTCGTTAAAACATTTTTGTTGCTCAAACGTCTAATTTCATAACTGTAAACAATTAACTACAAATTCAAACATGCGTACACCTTTAGGCGTAATTATTTTTATCTCCATCATGCTGTTGCTGGATACTTATGTTTTCCAGGCCGTAAAATCAGTCAGTCAATCGTTATCGCCAAAGGCAAAAACAATTATTTATACTGTTTACTGGGGCCTTACCGCCATTGCCATCATCAGCTTTTTATTATTTGTTTATACCGATCAGGATTTTTTAGGTAAGAAGGTAAGGACTTATTTATTTGCCACTGTAATTGGTTTGTTTTTAGCAAAAATTACCGCTGGGGTTTTCTTTTTAATTGATGATATAAGAAGAGGGGTGCAGTGGGGTGCTTTAAAATTATTCAGCAGCAGTGGTGCAGGCGAGGCCAGCGATTTTACCGGCGAAGGCATTAGCCGCTCAGCATTTTTAAACTGGTTGGGTTTAGCCGCAGGCACCACATTATTTGGCAGTTTGCTTTACGGCTTTACCAATAAATATAAGTACGATATTAAAAGATTGCAATTGAGTTTTGAAAATTTGCCCAATGCATTTAAAGGATTAAAAATTGTACACATCAGCGATATACACAGCGGCAGTTTTATGGATAAAAAAGCTGTGTTGCATGGGGTAGAAAAAATAATGAATGAAAAGCCCGACATTATTTTATTTACCGGAGATTTGGTTAACGACAGGGCCACTGAAATGGAAAACTATATGGATATTTTTAGTTTGCTAAAAGCGCCACTGGGAGTGTACAGCACTTTTGGCAACCACGATTATGGCGATTATGTACGCTGGCCATTCAACGGCATTACTAAAGAACAAAATTTAGAAGACCTTAAAAAAGTACATGCCGGTTTGGGCTGGCGGTTGTTGATGAACGAGCATGTGGCATTGGAAAAAGATGGCGAACATATTGCATTGCTGGGTATAGAAAACTGGGGTGCCAAAGCAAGGTTTCCAAAACATGGCCGAATGGACTTGGCGCATGCCGGCACAGAAAAATATCCTTTCAAAATTTTATTAAGCCACGATCCCAGCCACTGGGATGCTCAGGTAAAAGAAAAATATCCTGATATTGATTTAATGCTGAGCGGCCATACCCATGGCATGCAGTTTGGTGTAGAGATACCCGGTTTTAAATGGAGCCCTGTACAATATATGTATAAGCAATGGGCGGGTGTGTATGAAGATGGCAAACAAAAATTAAATGTAAACCGTGGTTTTGGTTTTATTGGTTATCCCGGAAGAGTGGGAGTGTTGCCGGAGATTAGTGTGATTGAGTTGGGATAAGATGATTTGGAGATTAATCTTTTATATCCCGGGCTTTTATTTTTACGATTTTTCCGTTTTTAGAAAATACTAATTCACTATTTGTTTTACGTTTGGATTCAAGCAATTTTTTCCAGGTAAGATCAAGCCCTATTATTATTTTTTCTCTCAATTCATCCATATTTTTTCTACGGGTATCCATTTTATTTATTTTATGATTATGAATTTGAAGGTACAAATATTTAGATTTTAGAGTCTAAAAAATTTTAACCTTTACTACAGTGTTTTATTTTTATCTTACTGAAAATAAAATTTTATGCTGCGTTTTATTGGTGCGATAACTTTTGCTTTTGTGTTTTTTTCTTGCTCAAATAAATCTGACAGTATTTTAGCAGTGTTTAAAGCTACTGAAGAAGGACTAACTCAATCTAATTTTGCTATTGCATCTGCAAATAAAGAAATATATAATGCAATAAATGATAAGTTGACCGATGTTAGCACAGTGGAACGTGGATTAATATGGCAACCAAAAGCGCTGCTTATTAAAGATATTTCTGGTTCAATAAAAATTTACATAGATTCATTAATTAAAGCTTTGAAGAACGAAGCAGGCATTAAAATGGAAAATGAAAAGATGGTTTTTCATGAGGATAATATTGATGCAGTAAAACGTTTGTTTATAGAAAAAAACAAAGGCAGCGAATTATTTAAAAAGTTAACAAAATATACCGAGGATATGCTGGCTGTTGATCCAGAGATAAAGAAACAGTTTGGGGAACAAATTAAATTTAAGTTTGAAGTGGATAAAAAAAATGATTTTACAGAAAAATATTTTAAACATACCCCAGCAATTGCTGCACTTGCAATGCTTAGAAGATTTGAGAATAGTATTGTTGTTATGGAGAATAATTTTACACGATTTTGCTTGGAGAAAACATCTTTTAGTGGCTGCAATTTTGGGAGGCGTATTCAGGCTATAGTATCTCAGAATTCCGAGTATCTAAAAGCTGGAGATGAAATTGAAATAACAGCAGGGATAGGAACTTTTTATGATGCGGCAAAGCCCAAAATAACTATTGGGAACAAGGTTTTTGAATCTGACGCAATTGATGGTTTTGCAAAGTATAAATTCAAAACCCAATTAAAAGCGGGTAAATATTCATTGCCTGTAAAAATTGAATTTATTGATGCTGACGGAACAAAAAAAATAGTGCCAATGAAAGTAGATTACACCATTCTCGAATAATTTTTATTAAAACGGGTTGTTAGAAATTATAAAAACCGTAATGTATAAACCCTAATTCCTAATCCCAAATTCCCAATTCCAAAAAACTACACCAACCTAATCCCCGCCTTCTCCAAACTAATTTTCTTTTGTTTATACAAATTGCCCACCGTCATTTTAAATGTTTTTTTACTCATACCAAAAAAAGAATAAATTTCTTCCGGGTCGCTTTTATCGTAATAAGGTAAGTAACCATCGTTTTCATTCAGTAACCGTAATATTTTTTGTGTTTCATCTTCCACACGGTTGTAGCCAGGTTTGCCGGCAGCGACATCAATTTTATTATCAGGATAAATCTTTTTTATAAAACCTTTAAATTGATCTCCTGCGGTAATATCCCGGTAAATTTCGTTGTGGTGCAATACACCCGTGTGTAAACTATTGATGATAACAACATAACCAATATCGGTGCGGCGGTAAACGGTAAGATCCACTTCATCCAAAACTTTTACAGTTAAATCATCATTGCTTAAAAAAGGTTCAATTTTTTCTGTGGCAGCAAGGCGGCCTGTTTGTTCATCCAAATAAATTTTTACCAAATACTCGCCGTTGGGTATCATGCCACGCTGCTGTTTGCTTTTGGGCACAAAAATATCTTTCATCAAACCATTGTCTAAAAAAGCGCCTTGCGGTGTTACACTTATCGTTCGCAGTTTTACAATATCACCCAAAATACCTTTAGGTTTTTGAGTAGTTGCAATCATGCGGTCTTCGCCATCGTGGTATAAAAAAACATTGATGTCATCGCCAATTTTTATGTTTTCGGGCATAAAGCGCTTGGGTAATAAAATACCTTCTGCGCCATCATCTAAATAAACCCCAAACGCCACTTCACGTATTACTTTTAAATTATTGTATTCGCCAACTTTTATCATAATATTTTGTATTGAGGTAAAGGTAAGTTTTTTAAATACTAAACCTCTAAACCCTAAACTTCTCAACCCTTAAACCCTAAACTTCTAAACCCTAAACCCCTAAACTTAAAATGCGTTATCTTCACCAAAATAAAAATACACTTTGAAGTTTAC